>JBCCIM010000065.1 GCA_039111535.1 Bacteroidota bacterium
CGAACGTCCACATACAACACTCGGCTATCGGAAACCCGATCAGGTCTACCGAACTGGGCTTAAATCACAAACTATACACTAATTCATTGTCAACCTATTTCAGGACTTGACAGTGAGGAGAAGTTATGCGATTGCCCTTATAAGTGTCATTAATCTTAAAAGGATTTAATGATGGCAAGGCTTCAACGATTTCAAGATTTGTTTGCATGGCAGGTTGCCAGAAAGCTAACACGTAGTGTTTACATGCTAACAGCCAATACTGATTTCGTATCGGACAAAGGGCTGAAGTCGCAAATCCAGCGGGCTGCCGTGTCAACAATGCGTAACATCGCTGAAGGATATGCAAGAGGCACAACAAAGCAATTCAGCCATTTCCGGGACATAAGCCGAGGATCAGCCGCAGAAGTTCAATCGCTAAGCTACGTTGCTAAAGACCTAAATTACATCAATGCAGCAGAATTCGAGCTATTATTCAACCTCTCAGACGAGACAATTGCAATAATCAGCGGCCTCAAAAATTCCCTGCATAAATCTCGCACCCCCTAAAACTCCTCACTCCAAACTCAAACACTCCTCACTCCAAACTCAAACACTCTTCACTCCAAACTCAAACACTCCTCACTCCAAACTCAAACACTCCTCACTCCAAACTCCTCACTCCCCACCCGGCTTCTCGAAGATCAAAAAGTGTTGCTGCGGGAGGAAGTCCTTGGTTTCTTTCCAGCGAAGGCCGACGTGTCGCATTTCTTTGATGGCCTGGTCTTGCGTCATACGACGAAGGGCGCTGACGGGAATTGTGGGATCCTCGCCGCGGTATTCGATGAGCACAAAGCGACCGCCGGGCCTGAGGGCAGAGACAATGTTTTCCATCATCTCTCGTGGATTGGAGAATTCGTGGTAAGAAGAGACTATGATAGCGAGATCTACGCTGTCTGCCGGCAGACTCGGATTGGTGATGGTCCCAAGAATTGGGCGGATGTTGTTGATGTCCTCTTCCCGAATACGGGTCTGGATGATATCGAGCATGTCTTGCTGGATGTCTACCGCAAGTACGCCGCCACGCGGAACGAGGGGGCTGAATCGAAACGTGAAGTAGCCTGTACCGGCGCCGATATCGGCAACCACATCTGTCGGGCGCAACTCGAGGGCCTGGATGACGCGGTTGGGAAACTCTTCGGTTTCACGGTCTGGGCGCTCCAACCATTCAGGGACTTCGGGAGTATCGAGTACCTCTGCAATTTCGCGCCCCAGGTATACTTTACCGCTTCCATCAGGGGAAGAAGGGGGCTGCGTAATATAGTGTCCTGTTGGGGTTTCTTCGCCTTTTCCGGGGAAGATATTTTCGCAACCCATCATACTGGCTGCCGTGCAAAGACCGAGCAATGCAAAGACAAACTGAAAACGATGGGTGACTAAAAAAGTGCTACGCCTGTTCATGCGTTGTATCATGCCGCTGAAGATACAAGGGCCGCGATTCTTGGGATGGTCCCCTATTTCATAAAAGTTGGATTATAAAGTTCCTTTTTTGGCTACAGGAATTCATATTGCGGTGAAAACGAAGAAAAATTTCCGGCATAGTGCTGATAAAAAAGAACTTACCAAATGGTGATTGCAGATTCCTTTGTTGCCGGCAAGGCGCTGCCAGATGTGATACTTGTATGAAGGTTCGAGAATGCCCTTTTTCTTTACGTTTTCTTAAAGTAAGTTCCGTCCGGAAGTTTTAAGTTTGCAGCGTTATTCTTAAGCTGTTTCGCTCCCTGTTAAGCACACCATTCAACGGTGCCCACACCACCGAAGATTTCCACACCTCACCTGGTACATGTCGAGATTCTTTTTAGTGCTGCCGCTGGCGATCCTATTCGCCCTCGCTCCAACACAAGCCCTGGGACAAGAATTGTTCGAGGAAGCAGTTGTAGATGTAGGCAACGTAGGGCTGACGGTTACGAATGCCGGCTTTATTGGCAAAGCCAATGTGCGAAACAATCCCACAGGTCCTCCCTCTTTCGAATATCCCCTGGATTCAGGCATTGAACACTTGTTTGAAGCAGGATTGTGGGTAGGTGCCATCCGGAGCGACGGTACGGTCACCGTTAGAACGGGAGCCGTGACTGCTGCAGGTGGATACAGCCCGGGCGCTTCGGGATATGAGTTTGCGCAGGCGAGTACGATTATTTCGCGATCAACCCTGCCAGAATCCGAGTTTTTCACGGGCCAGGCCACAAGTCATCAGGACTATGCGACTACTTATGTAGATACGGCAGCTGTGTTACCCGGGACCTCTATCCCAATGCCAGATCCGCAGGGCCGGCTGGGCATGGTTGTCGAGCAACAGTCTTTTGCATGGAATTTCCCTTTCACAGAATACTTCGTCATCCTAAACTTTGACATCGTAAATATCAGCGATGCAACATGGGACAGCGTTTATGTTGGTATTTACCATGATATCGTTGTTCGCAACATCAATACAACGAATGAAGGTGGCGGGGCCTTTTTCAACAAAGGCGGCTATGGGTTTCGGGACGACCTGTATGCCTCATACGGTTTTAATGCAGGTGGAGTAGAAGAAACCCTCAATACATACGGTTCGGTTGTGTTCCTCGGTGCCGAATGGCGCGATCCGCTAACCGGCCAAGAACGGTTCTTCCATCCTACCCTCGCAGATGCATTTGTGCAAGATGGATACGCACCACCCCGTGTTACGCCGCGTTGGTGGTTGTTTGGCGGTGGGCTTGATGAGTTTGCAAGGCCATCTTCGGATGATGAGCGCTATCGCCGCATGGCGCAGCAATTTCCGAACCCAGACAACTTTATGAGTGAGATGGAATTCGAAACAGCACGGGATGACTGGTACAACCGTATCCGCACGGATGGCCAACAGGCCGCGGGTAACTGGATAGGCATGACCTCTTCTGGGCCCTACCCGTCTGTCTCGCCAGGTGATACATTGACTGTCACTTTTGCCGTAGTAGCTGCACTCAAAACAGAGGATGCCCAGGAACAGGCCGGAAAACCCATCGACACACCGGAGTCTCAGACCCTGCTAAACAATAACATCCTGTGGGCGCAACGCACCTATTCAGGTGAAGACAATAACTTCAACGGTGTGCTGGACAGTGGTGAGGATGTAAATGGTAATGGTGTGCTCGACCGCTACCTGATCCCTGAGCCTCCTGCCTCCCCACAGATCAGAGTTGAATTCTCTAACCCTGAAACAGATAACGCTACGGGCCAGGATACAGGCGTGACAATATACTGGGATCGTAGCGCAGAGGAATCCAGGGACCCTGTAACCGGATTACAAGATTTTGAAGGCTATAAAATTTATCGCACCAACCCAGGCGACGACCGCTCAGGAAATATCCTTGATCAGGCAACGCTTATTGCTCAGTACGACACCCCGGGCAACGAAACAGGTTTCAACAATGGGTTTGACGCCATACGGCTTGAGGAGCCTGTTACGTTTGAAGGAGATCCGAACGAGTACTGGTACAGGTTTGAAGCAAACAACTTGCTAAATGGCTGGCAATATCTTTTTACCATCACCGCGTTTGACACAGGGGATCCACAAGCCGGCCTGCCTTCTTTCGAATCTTCGCGTGTTGCAAATGCCACCCGCGTATTCCCGGGCACGCCTTCGAACGATAATGAAGCATTTGAAGTAGGTGTTTACCCTAATCCCTACCGTATCAATGCCGCCTGGGATGGCAACACATCGCGCACGCGCCGGCTCAATTTTTATAACCTGCCGGCACAATCTCAGGTCCGCATTTACACCGTGGCGGGCGAAATTGTAAAAACGCTCGACCACGACGCAACAACTTATACCGGGGACACCCGGTGGTTTGACGACTTTAGCGCAGAAAATCGCCGGCTGCCAGGCGGTGAACACGCCTGGGACCTGCTTTCCGAAAATGGCCTTAGCCTTACAGCCGGTCTTTATCTCTACACGGTCAAAGACCTTAATTCGGGCGATGTCCAGCATGGCAAATTTGTGATTATCAAATAATGCAACCCATCTGCCCCCAAGTTTAAACAACCATCCTAACCAACATCACTTACACAATGATTAGAAACGCTATCAAACGTTTTTCACTCCTACTGATTGTGTTTATCGCTACGCCAGCATTGGCGCAGGATATTACGTCAGTACGTGACATCAATGCCATTCCTGAGTCGCAGCTAATGACGCTTCAGGCCGGCGGAGAAAACCTGACTTCAGAAGAAATCGAAGCCAATATTTTCAATGAAATTGCTGGTACTACCGTAACTATTGAGGTAGTACTTATGGCTGACCCGCGTAACTCGGGCCTGGCCAATGTAACCGATGGCCGCCCTTCTCGTGTCCATGTCTTCGGGCGTGATATCCAGGCCGCTACCGAAGGAAATGAAGGCATGGGTATCCATATTGTAGATGGCGCCTTCGACACCAACAACCTGTTGAGCTTTGGCATTGGGGAAGTATTGCGTATCACTGGAGACATTTCTCCTTTCGGTACAACGATGCAGATCTCACCGTCTTCCATTGAATTCCTTGGTTCGTTGGCTGATCTTTCGCTGCCTGAAACCCTGCTAGACCCGGTAGTTGTTACAACTGACCAGATCAACGCAGCAGTTGGTACCGGGGACGGCGTTCAAGCCAACTTTGCCAATCTGGCAGACCTCCGTAACCAGTTTGTCCGGATTGAAGGAGCAACATTGCAGGCACGCCTGCTGACCAACCCTGACCGGCCGGATTTCTACGTTTCCTCAGACGGCGGAACCACAATTGCTAACTTCTACGATACCGGCCTACAGTTCCGTAACGACCGAGGCGACTATCCTGAAACGTTCAATAATGAAGACGTGACAGACCTTGACGATTTTGTACCACCTCCTCCTGGTTCGGTATTGAATCTGCAGGGTTTCCTCATTTTCCAGGACTTTGCTGATGGCATTGGTCGTAGTGTACCAGATCATGGTATCCTGAGCATCGTTCCTTTTGAGCGTCGCGGTTGCGATGGTACAGAAGGATTCCGTTGTGACATTGAAGTTACCGAGACGCCGCCAATTATCTCTGCCCTTACGGGACCAGCTGGTATTCCAGCAGGAGATGCTGACGTAACCATCTCTTTCGTTACCACTCCTGACCCAAGCCGTACTATCGACTCAAGCTCTTGCATCTACTTTACTTCTGAAGATGCTACAGAAATGACTGTTGACGGTACCGCCATGGGTGACATGGTTGAATGTACAATTCCTGCACAGACTGACGGTGTATTCACAACGTACTGGGCAACTTCTACAGACAACACAGGTGCTACGTCAACTTCTGACCCAGCGTTCTATCGTACGCTGGCTGATGGCATCAATTCTATCGAAGACATCCAGCTCACAATCGATGAAGGGCCTGGCGACAGCCCATTCACGGGACTTACCACAACGATGAACATCGTAGCGACGGTACAGTCTGATCCTTCTGTTTCAGGTCTGATTGTACTGCAGGATGATTCAGAGCTCGCCGGCTGGACCGGCATCTTCCTGTCTGAAAGCGGCACTTCACTGCAGCAGGGTGACCTCATTAATATCACGCAGGCTGACATTTTCGAGTCATTTGGCGTAACCACCCTTGGTTCTGCCACCTACGATGTGATGTCTTCTGGTAACCCAACGCTCGACAGAAAAGTAGTACCAACAACGGTACTGCTTGATGAGAGCATCGCCGAAGCCCACGAAGGTATGATGCTTCGTTTTGAAGAAGTTGTAAGCGGCCCAGAGCGCAGCTTTGGAGAGTGGACGTTTGCCACCAGTGGCACCGAAGATTACCTCATCGGTGACGATGCATCACAGGGCATCGCTAGCGACTTTAACACCTCTATTCCTGAAGGTACTGAGCTTGCCTTCATCCAGGGTGTTTGGTGGTTCTCGTTTGGCGATTACAAGCTTGTACCTGAGTCGTTGACGGACGTAGGTATTGGTGGTGTAAACACGGAGGACGGCGAACAGCCTTTCAGTTTCGCACTGGAGCAGAACTACCCGAATCCGTTCAACCCAACTACCTCGATCAGCTACGCAGTACCTGTAGCCGGCCAGGTAACGCTTGAAGTATTCGACCTCCTTGGTCGCTCTGTAAGCGTATTGGTTGACGGCGTTGTAAACGCTGGCGAACATACTTTCCAGTTCGACGCAGCTAACCTGCCAAGTGGCATGTACCTCTACCGCCTCACGGCTGGTGAGCAAACCACTACGCGCAAAATGCTGCTGATGAAGTAACGCATCGGTAATTTGACAGGGTGATGGTTATCACCCTGTAGCAGGGTAGCTACAGGGTGATAACCAGCCTGTTTTTATTCCAAGATTTTAATTTCCCACTGACTGTGAACCGGACGCTAGGCCACTTGCTTCTGTTTGTATGCCTCCTCTGCTGCCTCGTGCAATTGGGATGTGACTCGGACATTTCTGGCACCCCGCTTGAAAACCAGCCCCCAGACACCGAATTGAGTGTTCGGGACACTTCGCTGGTAGACAACCTCAATGAAGAAAACCGGCTAATCAGCACCGTGTTTGCTTCCTGGTCCGGTGATGACGCAGACGGATTTGTCCAATCTTTCGAATTTAGATTCTTTGACGAGAATGACCTCCTTATGCCAGAAGAAGGTTGGACAGCCACACTCGCCAACGATACGCTGATTCTGTTACCAATCGAACGCGGCTCCAAAACCGCTAACGTAGCTTTTGAAGTGCGAGCCATTGACAACGAAGGCATCAAAGATCCTACGCCGGCACGCACCGTATTCCCTATTCAAAACAGCCCCCCTAACATTCGTATCAGTTCGTTTGACCTGCCGCCAGACACGACCTTTGGCATTATCTCTTTTGCCTGGCGTGCGGACGACCCAGACGGACCAGAAAACATCACCAGAATTGATATCTCACTCAACGATTCGACTTCGTTTGTGAGCCTGCCGCCAGATGTTGACTTTATTACCCTGAGCGCAAACAATATGGGCCGCGATCAAGCGGCCGGCACAACCATTGAGAGCGAGGTGTTCTTTGGACGCGGCCTCGTATCTTCTGGTATCACCGTGCCCGGCCTGATGCTGGAATCAGACAATACCTTCTATGTCCGCTCGGTGGATGCAACCGATACGACTAGCACAATCGAACGTTTTGAATGGTATGTCAAAAAATCCAATAGCAATATCCTGTTTGTCAATGATTTCAGAAAAGCGTCGAATCCGACCATCCAGTCTTTCCATGTAAACCTGCTGCAAGAGTATCTGCCAGCGGGTACAGATCTGGACACATGGAAAATTGCTGAGCCTTTTGTCACCGGCAACACGGGCAATGCGCCTCGCTCTGATGCTCTTCCACCCAATGCGTCTCCTACGCTGCAAAGTTTCTTTAATGCGTACGACTACATCTATTGGGTAACTACAGCCTCGACGAACAGCGTGCAGGGCAATAACCTGCCCCTCGCAGCCAGCGTAATGGATGGCTTCTTCGATCAAGGTGGCAAACTGATGGTGCACTCCCCCATCACCCTGCCCAACGACCCGGAAACAAACCTGAACAATCCAGCTGTTGCAATTTTACCGGTCAATGAATTGGTGCTGCTGCCCGATTCTCTACGCCGCCTCAGCCTGCCAACAGGATCTACGCTCACGCCACTCAACGAAGTACCCGGCACCGGGCAGGTACCACCGGAATTGACTGTACAACAATTTATCATTGGCGCGCTGCCCTTTGTTGCAGATGGCGCGAGTACCGTTCCATTGTATGACGGCATGTACCGCTACGTAGCGCTGAACAGCAACCAGGGAGACTGGCCCGGCCCGTCTAGCGTGGCGTCAATAAGTGCTGACCAGCGGATCGGGATTTTCACCATCCCTATGGTTAACGAACAAACTGGAGCACCTTCGCTAACCGATGCCAACGGGGACGGCGAAGCAGCCAAAACTGCCGTTAAGTTGATGCTTGAAAGCCTCGGATTTCCAAAACGCTAATTGTTGATGATGCAAACCCGAACAAATATTTCTCGGCTATTCGTTGCGCTATTGCTTGGCGGCATCCATCTATTGGGATTCCAACCGTCTGCATACGGGCAGGGTAGCATCGCCGGCACCATTACCGATGCTGACAACGGTGAAGCCCTCATTGGCGTTAATGTCATTGTTGTCGGCACAGCAAACGGCGCAGCATCCGACTTCGACGGCAACTATGAAATTGCCAACCTCAATGCGGGAGAATACTCGCTCAAAGTCTCCTACATCGGCTACCAAACGAAGCTATTCACAGCAATTGCTGTTCAAAACGGTCAGACAACGACGCTAGATATCGACCTGGAGATCGCGGTACTTTCTACAGACGATGAGATTGTGATTGTTGGCGAAAAACCGCTACTGGATGTTGAGAGCGCAACCAGTTCTGTCACCATCTCAAGCGATCAGATTGCTGCTGCACCTGTTCGAGATATTCAGGGTGTTGTGGCAGCCCAGGTTGGTGTGGTGCAAGATCCAACAGGACTGTATATACGCGGTGGCCGTGCGGATGAAACCGGGTTTATTGTTGATGGTGTTTCTGCTAAAGACCCACTGGCTGGCACTGGATTTGGTCTCGACATTGGCACCAACGCTTTCAGTGAAGTGGAAGTCACAACGGGCGGTATTGGCGCTGATGTAGGTGATGTGACGTCGGGTGTTGTCTCCGTCCGGACACAGGATGGCACAGACCAGTTTGCCGGCTTCTTCGGACACAAGCGCGATAACTTCGGATACAATGAGGACGCATCATCCAACTTCCAGGAAGAGACTTATGAGTTTAACCTCAGCGGACCTATTGTTCGTGAAAAACTCAGGTTTTTTGCCTCTGGTCAGGTTCAGCTGGCAGACGGTTTTACCCGCCAAACAGCAAATCCGGAGCAGGTACGTTCCTCCCTGGTAAAGGGGACCTTCTTTATGCCACGCGCAGGTAATCGCTGGAATGGTATTGCCAAGCTGACGTACGACCTGAAATCAGGCATGAAACTGCAGACTTCTTACCAGCGGTCGCTAACGGTCAACCAGAACTCGCGCATGTTGCAGGTAACAGGTAACGACGCCATTGTCTCACCTGGCTTTCAATACGCGTTTGTCCTCAACCCTGACAATGCCAATACCTACGCACACGACAATATTATTGCCTACGTAAAATGGTCTCATGTACTGAATGAGCGGTCTTTTTATAATGTGCAATTGAGCCGACTATTTACGCGGCTCCGCGCTGACGCAAACGGACGCGACTGGCGGCCTGAAAGTGTTTCTTCAGAACTTGACCCGGAAAGCATTGTCACGTACCCCGCCAACCTGTTCCTAGATCAAGCTGGTGAGCCTCTTGATCCTAATGGTCTTTTTGTGCTACCAGGCCCCGGTCTCATCAACAACGGCGGCATTGCCACGCGTTTTCACGACCACTTTGCTGAAGAGATCACTTTAAAGAGTACCTATACTCGCTTCTCCGCTGACAAAAATAACCAGACGGATGTCGGTTTCGAATTCAAATTCAACGACTATCAGTGGATTGATGTATTGCGGCCATGGGTTGGTGCTCCTGTCGGCTCTGACGATCAGGGCACAACCAGTACAAACCGACTAGGAGAAAGCTCGGATATCTGGCGGGTCAAACCCAAGCGTGGCGCCTTTTTCGGCACACAGCAGATCCGTTACCGTGGTCTTATTGCCAACCTTGGCCTGCGCCTCGAATATTGGGCTCCTGGCAAATACGTAGATGATCTTGTAGATAATCCTATTGCCCCGATTCTCGACGGGGTACGGGAGGACTATAAAGACAACACAATTTCCCTTTTTGGGCTGCGCTACAAACTCAGATTGCTACCCAAACTTCGGGTCTCCTTCCCTATTCAGGACAACAGGGTACTCTTCTTTAATTACGGACACTCCACGCGTATTCCACACCCGACGTTTGTGTATACCGGCCTCGATCCATTCTTCCAGGACCGCTCCTTCTTTTCTGACCTGGGTAATCCTGACCTGAATCCAGAAGTTGACATTTCCTACGAGCTTGGGCTGCGCAATCAATTTTCGAGCAACGACGTGTTCAACATCACGGCGTTCTGGCGGGACAAATTCGACTTCATTACCGTATCCAATGTTGTGGTTAAAGACCCCACTGGCAGAGATGTAACGCGGGCATTCCGTATCAACGGCGACTTTGCACGTGTTCGGGGTATTGAGGCAAGCTATCTAAAACGTATTGGGAACTGGTTTCAGGGGCAACTCAGCGCTTCTTTCTCGCGCGCAACTGGCTTGAGTTCAACCAACAACGATGCCCTTTCCGACTTCCTGGCTAACGGCGACATCGACAATACCTTTGAGACGCCCCTTGCCTGGGACCGGCCATTGGATCTGAAAGCAAGTTTCACCTTCTCTTATGATGAAGATGAGCCCTTGATGAATATCCCTGGTATCAACAGGTTCAAGCTCTTTCTTTCAACCACCTACAGAAGCGGACAGCGCTACACTCCTGTGCTCTTCCGGGGCAACGAGGTGAATCCCTTTACTGGTGAAGCCGACTGGCGTCCGGTATACGAAGTTGATCCGGATCCTGCCAAACGCTTTTCAGAAATTGGTGAACCCTGGTGGTGGTTTGACCTCAACTTGCAACGTTCATTCAAAGTCAGTGCATCTGATGTGCTGTTAACGCTTGAGATCACCAACCTCTTCAATCAGACGAATGGCGTAATTGTAAACCCGGTAACAGGAGAGGCTTATCCGAATATCGATGCCACGTCAACCAATTTTGTTGATTTGCGCGGCAACCAGAGTTTTGATGTGACTTCCAGCACCCGTGATCTGCGGTATGAAGATCCCAATGCCAGCGGCACACCCCCGTTCAATCCTGCACGATTCCTGCCTCAGCGGCACATCGTGCTTGGTATCTCATTCCGTTTCTAACTGTTAACCTGAGTTTCTAATCACTGAACTATGCGCATTAGAATCATCATATTGTTGGCGTTCTTCATGGTGCCTGGCACGCTGCAAGCTCAGTTGCTGCCCAACCTTGGGGGTGACCGCGCTGGCACGTCGGGGTTTCAGTTCCTCAAGGTTCCGGTAGACGCCCGTGGCGCTGCACTCGGCGAAACGGTTGTATCAAACGCAATTGATGCCAGTGCCCTCTTTTGGAATCCCGCGCTTGCAGCACACCTGGACAAATTCAGCTTTGGCGTTAGCCATGTGTCATACTTCGTTGATGTAAACCTCAACTACGTTGGCACAACTTTCCATCTCCCCGGCCCTTCGCTGACCATTGGGTTAAGCTTGCAAACCCTGAGTTCGGGCGAAATGGATGTTACCACAGAATTTGAACCGTTCGGGACAGGCGAGACGTTCAGCCTGTTCGACATGGCCGCCGGTCTCACCATTGCCCAAAGCCTTACGGACTTGTTCAGTTATGGGGTAACCACCAAATACATCCGCGAGAGTGCTGCTGGAATAGATCAAACTACTGTTGCTTTTGACCTCGGCATATTCTACCGGATTGGCAATACTGGTGCCCAGATGGCCGTATCACTGCGCAATTTTGGACTCGATAGTTTTGCCAATGGTGAAATCTCACGTAATGTCATCGCAGACCCCTCAGTGGTGATTGAAGATGACCTTGAGTCGCTTACGTTACCCACCACGTTCCTGCTCGGCCTCACGTACAACGTGATGCAAAGCAATCCATCGAGCAACCTGTTTGTCTCTGCCCAATTGAACAATCCGAATGACAATGCAGAGAACTGGAATATCGGGATAGAATATGTTTGGCAGGACCTGCTTGCCTTGCGCACAGGATACCGTTTTGGCATTGAAGAATATACCGTCCCTAGCGCCGGCATCGGACTCACGCTGCCTTTTATTGGTCCAGACGTACGCTTTGACTATGGCTTCAGCCAGTTGGAGCGTTTGGGTACCGTTCACAGAATTAGCCTGCTCACCGCATTTTAAATGATTCGTCCTACCGCATCAATGCTACAAAACGGGTTTATCATATCACTCCTCTTGCTGCTGGTCACGCTTACGGGTTGTGATGATTTATTTGGCTCCAAGCAGGATAATACAACCGATGAAATATTCGACGCCGGCCGCATTGAGCCAGGGCTTGTCAGCGAAGTGGAATACGTACCGTTGTCCCCCTTCTTCACTATATCAGGAGATGCATCGCAGTTGCAGGCTCCGCAAGATGTATACGTAGGGTTTGATCAACTACTCTATGCCGTTGATGCACGGGGTTTACATGTATACGATCTGGCTGGCCGGCCGGCGCTTTTTCTTGACATCCCGGGTGGTGGCACATCTGTTATCCAGGATCGGCGGTTTGACGTATACGTTACCGCCCGCCGTGACACGATGCTGAACGGCCGCAACTGGAATTTACCCGTCATTATTCATTACACAGGTATTACAACAGGGAATCCCAGCATCAAAAACGTGATCTGGCATCCGTTTGACGACGACTCGAGAAAGTTCAACCGCCCGGATCCTATTTCAACAGACGAAGAAGTTGAGTTTACAGGTGTAGCTGTGCTGCGTGACAACTCTATTTACGTTTCGCGCCGGGGCCCCGTCAATGACCGCACATCGGTGATTTTGCCACATAATACAATTTTGTCATTCACACCGGAAGGTATTAACCTGGGTGCCATTCTCGCTCTTAATCCTACACGGGCCAGTCTACGTAGTGCGATAAACCCTGCTGACGTGCTTACTTTCGTCCACCCTCCGCAGCGTTCATCCTTTACCGCTGAGCAGCATTTTATTCTCGCGCAGAGTGCAACGCTAGATGGTGACCCACAAAATATCGCTGCTGGTGATGAACTCGCATTCCCGGTATTATCAATCCTGGCCGTCCAAACCAATGATGGCATTGATTACCGACCAGATACCCAACGTCTCCAAAGCGCATTTAATCCTAACAGAGGGGCGGGCTTTCTCTATGAAGAGTTCAAATTCCTGAACCCATCAGACCTGGCTTTTGCTGCAGATGGCACCAATTATCTTTATGTACTGGACTCTGGCAAAGACAGCCTGTTTGTCTTTACAGCTGCCGGCGTAGAAGGCGTTGCGCCTCCACCGGGCTCCCAAAGCACCATCCCGGTTCCTGTTTCGTTTGGCGGTACAGGCGATGGTGCGCTACAGTTCGACAACCCGAACGGTGTAGCCTACTATGACCAGATTGTTTACGTTGCAGACTCAGGCAACAACCGCATTGCGCGATTCAAATTGAATACGGACTTCGAATAAACCCGTTTTATCCCCCTACTTACTTCTCTATGTACATCAAATCCTACTTCATTTTTATTGCTTCGTTTTTTCTATTCACTCATGTAAACGCGCAATCGGTCGAGAATATCGGCAACGACAACACGCTGGATATCGCTACCTGGAATATTGAATGGTTTGGTAATGAGAACAATGGCCCGTCCAATACGACATTGCAGTTAAACAATGCTGCAGCTGTCATTAGTGGTTCTGGCGTAGATTTATGGGGTGTTCAGGAAATTGCTGACGGCGATGATTTTGAAACGTTGCTTGCTACATTGGGAGATGATTACGATGGGCGACTGGCAACAAATAGTGGCGAGCAAAAAGTTGGCTTTATTTACAATACCAATGTAATTCGGGTTCGACAGGTGCGGCACATTCTCGAGTCATTTGCTCAGCCTTTTGCCTTCCGTCCTCCCTTGCAACTGGAGGCTGACATTATGTTACCTGATACTACAGTCATCGTAACATTTATTGTCCTGCACATGAAGGCCTTTTCCGATCCGGACAGCTACGAACGGCGCGTTGATGCATCGGGCCGCTTGAAAAATCATATCGACTTCACCACCCTGGAAAGCGAGCATGTAGTTGTTTTGGGAGATTTCAATGATGAACTAGAACGTTCGACCTCAGGTGGCCGGCCTTCTCCCTATGCCAACTTTATCGAGGACCCTGATGATTTCGCGTTTGTAACCCTGCCCATTGAAGAAGCAGGTGACGGTTCTTTTTGCAACAACTCATCGTGTACAAGTACGGGTAACATGCTCGATCATATTTTGATCACCAATGAGTTATTCGGAGACTATATAAGCAATTCAGCTGGATTCATTCCGGATCTTCCTGACGACATAAACCTCTTCGGCAGCTCTACTTCTGATCATCTGCCTGTCGTTGCCCGCTTTGACTTCAGCCAGGTCTCTACTAGCACAGAAATACCAGAAGGCGTGCAGGCCACCTTAACCGTAGATGCACCCTATCCCAATCCGTTTGTGCGAGAAAGTAATCTCTCGCTGCAACTCGCGGCACCTGCCGCGCTGCGCGTAGATGTATACGACCTGTTAGGCAGACGTGTTGAAACGCTGGAAAATAGATTTGCAAGCCCCGGCGCCTACCAATACGTACTGCCGGCAGACAACCTCACCCCAGGCGTTTACCTCGTCCGTGTTGCTGCTGACCAGGTTGTAAAAACGATGCCCGTCACATTACGCTAAATGTCAGGTGCAGGGCCTTAACTGTGGCGACAAACGCTGTAGTTTCAGATCCTTCGCTTTCGCTCAGGATACGGCTTTGTCAGATAAACTTGAATTTATCACACAAAGCCTAGCTGCTGGTCGTCTTCAGGCCAAACTCAAACCAGATTAACATGGCGTCAACCGTATTTCCGAACGGAAAGCCGGCCTCCTTGTAGCCGTCCATGGTGGTGCGATAGAAATCTGCTATGACCCGCCGTAAGTGTGGACTAGGGGGTGGCAATGGTTCAGACTCAAGATCGCGTTCGTTGTTATCCATGTGATATGTCTGCGCTAAAAACCTGTGTTCTGTGGTCCCTCTCTTTATCGGCACTTTTACCAGCTTCTATACAAAAAAAGAGCAGGCCCGTCGGACCTGCTCTCTATTGTCTTGCATGGCAAAGCAAGCAAAGGAATTTGTATCTTATCAACCGCTTTATTCAGCCAGATTAAAGTGTGCTTTAACGGCTTCATAGTCGTTCAGGTCGATGTTTGCCTGGCGTGCAAAAGCGAGATCATCCAGGATTACAACCTTGATACGGCGGTCAGGCTGATCGATCAGAGGCGCTTCAGGCGTTGAGGCTTCATAGAACACCTCAACAAGCCCATCATCATAGGCATATCCCATCGTAATGGTATAGTCGACAGCAAGGATGTCCGGAGACTCAATCCCAAACGTGTACGGCATTGCCGTCCAGGTCCCTTGCTCGCGGAAGTAGGCAAGCACCACACCGTTGTCTACAACATTCGGGGTAACATTGCCTACTGAAAATTGAACAGAGGCTACATCGCCGTTAATGGCGGCATCTTGCATGGAGAAGACAAATTCTACCGGATACATTATCGTCCCTTCGTCGTCGTTAGCGTCGATAATACATCCGCTAAGCAAAAACATGAAGGCGATCAGGGGCAGGGTCGAGAGAGCGTTTTTTCTAACGTTTAAATTTTTCATGGTATCATACTCCTAAATTTCTGGGCCGGCGGAGTCTGTCTTCCTATCAACTGGACAAACGCGATTGTGAATCTCCGCACAAATGCATACTGGTTGGTCTTTTTGCAAATGCCAAGCCGGGTAACGTTCATCAGACACTGACAGCGGGCTACATCTCCCTAAATCAACTCAAAACCTCCCTTAAAGCACTAAAAAGGACGTTTCAGCAGAATTTGCTTCTAAATCTGACCTTCCGGCATCTCGCAAAAACCTGTCTACTTAACTGTACAGTTCTGTAGCTATAACTGATGCACTAACGTATCCCAACAGCGTGTTGTTACGCAGACTTGGTAGCGTAGACGCGGCTGTTCATACCCAACTGTATCTCACCATAATGCCACAACAACCGCCTGTGTGAAAATCAGTAAGTCCATTTGTGGATTTCGTGGCGTCCGTTCAGTATTCTAACATCAGACTACATACACAGCCTCACCCCGTCACCCAATCGCCCCCTGTATTATGTATCGCTGCCAGCCTCCCCGCTTTGCACTGTTTCTTTTACTCGGTCTCTTTTTCACTGGCGCTTTTCTTGTTACAGGCAATGCCACAGCCCAGGAGACCCGGCCCAATATCCTCTTTATTATGTCGGATGACCACGCTGCACATGCGGTTGGCGTGTACGGAAGCCGGCTCGCGGTTGTTAATCCTACCCCACGACTCGACCGCCTCGCTGCAGAAGGCATCCACCTCACCAACGTATTTGTTACCAATTCTATTTGCACCCCAAGCCGGGCTACGCTGATGACCGGGCAATACAGCCATGTAAACGGGGTACTCACGCTCAACGGCCGCATCGAACCCGAGCGCCAGCATCTGGCTAACCTCATCGGAGACGCTGGTTATGAAACCGCTATGATCGGTAAATGGCATCTCAAAGAAGAACCAGCAGCATTTGATTACTACGCTGTATTACCGGGCCAGGGCTCCTACTTCAACCCGATACTCCGTGTGGATGGCGAAGGTGCATGGCCCAACAACGTGGTGCGCTATGCCGGGTATGATTCCAAACATTCATCAGACGTTGTAACCGATTTATCGCTAGAATGGCTAAAGGGCCGTGACACCCAGAAACCATTCTTTCTGATGCACCACTTCAAAGCACCACACGATAACTTTGAAAATGCGGAACGGTACGACTGGCTGTACGAAGACATCGAAATCCCCGAACCCCAGAGCTTGCGCTTCCAACCTGAACATGGGTCTGTTGCAACAGCCGGCACAGGCACCTCTGTATCCAAACGAAATGAACGACGCAACATGGGGCACCACATGTTTGTCGACCAGGCAGCTGACAGTTCCACATACACACACCTCGCTTACCAGCGCTACCTCAAAAAATACCTGCGCACCGTCCGGGGAATTGACGACAATGTGGGCCGGCTTCTCGACCATCTAGAAGAAACGGGCGAGTTAGACAACACCATTATCATTTACACATCGGACCAGGGCATGATGCTCGGCGAACACGACTATATCGACAAACGCTGGATGTACGAAGAGTCACTCCAGGTGCCATTTATCGTCAGGTATCCAGCATACGTAGCGCAAAGCTCAACGTCAGATGCCATTATTAACAATGTAGACTTTGCCCCTACCCTTCTTGAAATGGTTGGGATCACAAAACCCGACTTTATGCAGGGAGATAGCTTCCTGTCGATCTTGAAGGGCAATGACCCGCCGGCCAACTGGAAAACGGCTTCCTACTACAGGTACTGGATGCACATGACCCACCACGACAACCCGGCGCATTATGGTATCCGCACCAAAGACTATAAATTGATCTTCTATTATGGCTTGCCCCTGGATGCTGTCGGCGCACTCGAAACGCCAACCCAACCCGGATGGGAACTCTACGATCTGCGTACCGACCCCCATGAGTTACGCAATGTGTACAAAGACCCGCGATATGCAACTGTTGTGCAGGAACTGAAACAAGAACTGCTCGACACCAAAACTGCAATAGGCGATACCGACGACAAATACCCGGCATTGATGGCAAGAAGAGCGCAATACTGGAACGATTAGATGGCGTAAACCAGCAGGGCAATTGACCAGCAGCCGAGGCGGGTTGATTCCATCAATCAGCCCGAAAATAAAAAGTAACTACTTCTTCCGTGTTGCCCAATCTCCGGAATGATTGGTAGACAGGATTAAGAAAGTTTTTGCTTATTTATTATTGAAGTATACTTCCCTTCCTGTTAGTACCCTGGGTTAACGCCTTCTGCAGCTTTACCAAAAGCACCTCTCAAAAGACGTTTTTGTAATCCAATTTACCGTCGTGTTTTTCAGTAAAACGACTGTTGATTAATTTATTTGATATAAACTAATATTAGGTATCAATTTATGTGAGTTGCATCTCATCTTTTTGATCGGCCCTCTTTTCTACTGCCTTTGTACATTGGCAACCGATCTGATCTGGGTACTTGCCTTTCTTATGATCAGCATATCGTAACGCCTGACGTGGTACCAGCACGAAACCTGGCCATTAGTGTTCATCCCTCGAAGAACTGTCCCTCCTTTTCAGGCAAATTCAGCTTCAAATCACAATAATTTCAAAATTAAAATGAAACGATCGCGCTTTAAAGACAGACATATGTCTTAAAAATTCCGTATTATAGAAAGCTCTCTGAAAATCGAAACACCCGTTTTTGAAGGCGAATGGCCGTTTGCCTTCTCGTAGATTATAGATTACAACATGTTAGACACTCCCCAGACCATAAGATCCCGTTATGCGCCCAGCATGACTTCCAACAGATATGAGACGCTCGTACAGATGAGCGACGAAGATCTGATGGAGCAGTTCCAGCAAGGGACGGTTGAGGCATTCAACATCCTTGTTGACAAGTACTCAGAACGACTTACACATTACCTGTATGGTTTCTTGGGTGATGCCAAGCGTTGTGAAGACCTGTTACAAGAAACGTTCCTTCGTGTCTATCGGAACCGTCATTCGTACCAGCGCATCGCGAAGTTTTCAACATGGCTTTACACCATTGCCGGCAACCTGGCGCGCTCCGAATATCGTAAGCGCAAGCGCAGACGCATGTACTCTTTGCAGTCCGTAAACCGCGACAACGAAGAGTATGAATTGCAGCTTCCTGACGAGACTTTTCGTCCGGATAACCACGCTGAAAGCACAATTCAGGACAAGTACATTCAGGACGCCCTGGATGAGATTCCTGAATCTTTCCGTGAAGTAGTTGTACTTCGTGACGTACAGCAGCTTGCTTACGAGGAGATTGCTGAGATTACCGGGTTACCGATGGGAACGGTTAAAAGTCGTATTAACCGCGGCCGCTCTAAACTTCAGATTCTCCTGAAAGATGTTTACCAGGCAGAGGAAGCTTAGTTCAGCTAGCTGGAAATCTTTTCTTTAAGAAACACCCTGGCAGTCTGTCTGTCGGGGTGTTTTCTTTTACCCAATATTTTGAAGAACAACGCTGCGCCTACCCATGCCCCAACCCTCCTTCCGTGCAAAACGTCTCACCGTTGAGAAAGAAGCGCAAACCCTGACAATCGAATGGGCAGACGGACACGTCACCGTTTTTCCGCTGGATGGTCTCCGCCGCACTTGTCCCTGCGCGTCCTGCGCCGGCGGTCATGAAAACATGGGCAAACTCCCTGACCCTGACCTCTTTCGCGTACCCGGCTTGATGCGATGGGACAACATTGCAATAACGCCCGTTGGCGGCTATGCCATTTCATTTAAATGGGATGATGGACACGATGCCGGGATTTATACCTGGGAACGGTTGCGTGTTACTTGCCCTTGTGATGTCTGCCGGGCTGCGTAGCTGATAGCGCGATCTGCTTACAAGCGTACTTCGCTCGTTTTCAACGTTAAGGGCCTGTAGAGGTATTGCTTGTCCTATTTGGTGTAGGCTGCTTTTCTCGCTTCCAGCGTGCTGAGGGGGATCCTTCGCTCGCGCTCAGGATACGCCTTTTTCTCTTATGGGATAAGAGAAAAAGGCTAATTCCGATGCATTAACATCAGGTTATGGGCATCCAGTTCTTCGATGGCTTCTTCAGCCTGCCAGTCGTGACAGGTGAAAAGGAAGACCTGGCGCTTTTCTGACATTTTCTTAAGGATGCCATAAACGTTCTTTCTACGCGGCGCATCCCAGTTTACAAAGACCTCATCCAGGAATACCGGTACGCGTTCTTTGCCGTCATCCAAATGGTCGATGATGGCCAGACGGATGGCAAGAAAAATCTGGTCGCATGTACCCTGGCTAAGCGGAGGGCCTACAGGGTGCGATGTATCGGAATCACCTTCGTAAACAACCAGCGTGCCCGTCTCCTCTTCCATGCCCAGTCGCGTGTACCGGTTGTTGGTCACTTGCGAAAGGTACTCCCCTGCTAAACGGATCACCTCCGGCTGGTGCTTCATTCTAAACTGCTCTTCAGCTTTGCGTAGAACGTTTGCTAACAGCTGCAGGCGGTCTCTGCGCTGCTTCAGCTCGAGATGCCGGCCTTTGATGAGTGCAATTTCACTCTCAATGGAATCCATCGAACGCTCTGATTTCAAACGCTCAATATCTTTGCGCTTCTCTGCTTTGCGCGCTACGACATCCATCAGCGTCTCATCAACTTGTTCGAGCCGCGACTCGATGCGGATGACTTCTTCATCAGAGAATACAATTTCTTCACCGGCTTCCTGGATCGTTTCAATCTCTTCTTGCATCTCCTGCCAATCCGGATAGTCCTGTTGCAGGCTCTCTTCGTACTGTGCAGCCTGACGGGCAGCTTTGCGGCGTTCCATGAGCCGGCGCGCACCACGGTTGACCTCACCGTCTCCCAGCGCTTCCAACGGCTCTTTTAGTTTTTTAATTTTGCTCAGCGTCGACCGGTTTTGAATACGGAATTCTTTGTCCTGGTCGCCATAGTCGCGCACCTGGTGGTCATATTCTTCGATGACACCTTTCATGGCCTCCAGATCGGATACCAGTTCGAGGTCCGGGTTTTCCAGACGGATCGCCGGCAGCGGGATTTTCTCCAGCAAGTCGACGATGGCCTGCTTCTGCATCTCTGCTTCGATCTCAAAATCTGCTACTTCCGGCCATTCTTCTGCCTCGTCATATCCGATCGAACGGTTATGACGCAACACTTCCAGCACCTGGATCACACCAAAAAGCGTAAGCAGTACCCCCGACATCCAGAGCCAGGTCTCGTTGAACCACAAAACGCCGGCAAGGATGGCCAGCACACCACTCAGCGCTGCAACTATCCAAGGATACAGTGGCTTGCTAACGGAAACCCGTACAGATAACATTTTGGCATACATCTGCACTTCTCGCAGACTGCCCAGTGCTTCCTGACAGGCATATACGTGATGACGCAGTTCTACCTCCGGCAGCTCACGAATTGACTGCAAAATCTCTTTTGTCAACGGCTGCGTCAACAGATTGCGCGAGAACTTCTGAATCTCAGCCTGCGCATAACGAATGTCGCGCCGTGCATAGTCCAGTTTATCCTGGTCTTTGCTGATCTGCTCCGACAGCGTATCAAGAATGACCTGCGGGTCTTCAGGAATATGGCGATAAGGCTCGAGATCACCCGCCGTTTCACGAAGGCCGGCAATCTTATTGGTCAACCTGTAAACAGGCATCAACCGACGTACACGCCGGCGCTCTGCTTTCAGCTGGATCTGCTCGTCTTCGAGTCCGCTTTCTTCGCTTGTCAAGGCCTCCATTTCGGTAGACAGTACGCGCAGTTTTTCGTCGTTGTCTTTGGCAACCAGCACCAGTTTTTTCAGGTCGCGCTGCTGAACATCAAGTTGGCGCGCAAGCGAGTTGCGCTGTAACCCTGTTTGCCACAGCGCATCGGCCTCTTGCTCCAGGGAACGGATAACGTCCTTGGCCGGCCTTACGTGACCGTCGTTCAGGCTCCCCAGCAACCTGTCCTGGATTTTCTCCCAGGCTTCGCCGCTGAATTCCATCAGGTCGTATAGACCAAGCGTGTAAACAGACTCAAAGACGGGGCGCGAAATATGAGACAACACCGGCAAAGAACGGTTGCCAAGTTCATCACGCGTACCATTGAGCAGGTAGCCGCTTGGCATTTTTTCCAGCCGGCGCGACACAATGATACTGTCGCTATGGGACGTCGAAAACGTAATCTGTCCTTCAGCCGTGGTCCCGTCGTGCGGGGCATACCGGTATTGCTCTGCATGATCGGGGTAAAACCCGTACAGCATAGAGCGCAAGAACTGAAAAAATGTACTTTTCCCAGCTTCGTTGTGTCCATAAACCACAACCATGGGGTGGTTCAGGTCCGTAAATACCTGGTCCTTGAACTGCCCAAAAGCTTTTATTTCACACTGCTTAATTCGCATGGTCACCCTCATGCGTTAGCCTGACAATTGCTTCCCTGTCAAGCGCATTCAACAAACTGGAGAGATACGCCTGCCGGTCTTCGGGCGTGGTTAATTGCTGGGCCAGTTGCGCCGGCGCCAGGTCATCCAACATTTCAGGATCTGAAGAGACCTCTTCAATGACCTTCAATACTTCGCTCAGCAGATGCGCGTCTTCACGGTACATGTCTACATCCACCAGCGGCGTCACAAAATTCACCCGCAGCTCCACATCATCAACATTGAGGTGCTGCGCCAGCTTCTCTTCTATCACCGCCCGCTTTGAGTCGACCAACAGCTCCTCAGCCATAGGACACATGCCTGATAGCCGGATTCGGACCAACTGAATGGCAATCGACTCGCTGCCATCTGCCTCTAGCTCAAAAGCCAGTTCGGCTAGCCGCGCCAAATCTTCGACGTCTTTGATATCCTGCAATTCATGCAGCGCCAAATCAAACCAACGTACGCTGGATAGTGCCTTAAACGTCACAGATACCTTGCGATCGTCGTCTACCGTGACAAGCAAACCACCTTTCACGCCGGGCTCATCAGCGCTATTGCCAACAAGGTTGCCTGAGTACCAGGCTGTGGCAACGCCTTTTAGGGCCTGCGCTTCATGAATATGCCCAAGCGCCCAGTATGTATATCTAGGTTTTCTCAGGTCTTTCACCTGGCAAGGTGCACAGTCGATGGCATTTTCAGCGCCAATCGCTTTTTCTACGCGGGTGTGCAAGACGCCGATGTAAGGCACATCGTCTTGTGCCTCGGGGAAAAGCAGGGCCAGGTTCTCTTTTTCTCTGGCGACTTCATGTCCGATACCCACGATGCGTGCAATGGCAGAGCCGTCTACATCCTGTAGTTCAATGACTTTGGGTGCGCGCGACTTGATGTGCAAGAAGCTCGCGGGCCAATCCATTTGCAAGGTTTTGGATGTGGGTCCTGCCGGGTCTACATCGCCAGCAACATAAATACACGGAATCTGCGCTTCATGCAGCCGCTGAAACTGTTCGAGTAGAAAGGCTTCTGTACTTACAGAAAGTCGTTTCTCTTCTACCAAATCCCCCGCAATGAGGACGGCAGTAACCTTCTCCTGGATGGCAAGGTCAATCGCTCTGCGCAGCGATGCACGCACTTCTTTGCGCAACTGGGTGCGCAACCGTTCTGAGCGACACAAGAATGTACTGTCTAGATGAACATCGGCTAGATGTAAGAATTTCTGCATGCCGAATTGATACTCGCTCTGATAAATCTCACGCGATAAAATTGTACGCTGCCTTTGGAGGGCCAGTCATGCAATTCAAATGTGTGAAAGAAAGTGATAGACTCGGGGGAATTCCCTACTATTTTAGAACGGTCCTTGCGTCAGTAGCTATTGGCGACACGAGATGAGCCATTCAATCCGACCGGGAAAGTGCCTATCGACCGGAATTATGATATAGGCCGGCTACAATATTGCGCATTATAAACATAACCACATATTGCCCGGCATCGATAGCGTAAATATACGCACTTAGCACCAAAAATGATGCCTCGATCTGGAGGATTTCGAGATTTTCCCCATATATGGGTACAAATTGCTTGTGCAATTTGTGTTTAAAGTTGAAGGTTGAAGGTTTAAAGTTGGTTTTTGTGATGGGGTGTGATGCGCTTTGTACCCGATCCAATCAACATTAAACCTTCAACCAGCAACCTTTAACCGTCGCTGGCCATGCCAGCGACATAAAGCATGGGCTCAATACTTTTTGCCTTGTTACCTGCCCGGTCATATTGCGGATCAAATTCGAGGGCTTCCAGGAATTTGGCGTACGCTGCAGGGTAGTTTTCCTGTTCCAGCAAATCAAGACCTTCGGAGTATGAAATCATGGCATCTAACGAGCGGGTATCTGTACGTGCGCCGAGCTGGTGCTGCTCGATATCCACATTGATACTTTGGGCAACATTGAGACTCAGCTGATCAGCCAACTCAAAGAAATCGCCGGCTTTACCAGTGACCTTTTCTGTCATGATGATTTCGCCCGTCTCTACCTTCACCAGGCGCGCGGTAATCACCATTTTCTTGCCGTGTTTGATATATGAACCCAGCAATACAGATTGTGCCCCAAGTAACTTGCCGGCACGTACCGCTGTCTGCTGATCAACGCGGTTTTCATCTGCCTGTAAATCAAGTTCAGACAGTAGCCACTGGATCCGCTCGCGCTCGATAACCTTCAGGCTCGTCGCGCCATTCAACTGGTTGATGAACAGCGAGGAAAATCCCTTTTGCAGCGGATTCAATTTATCGTGGTCATCGATACTGTTGTTGGTAAAGTCGAGCACAGCAAGTGTTGTCACACCTGGATCGTGCTTTACGCCATAATCTCCGTTTTCCGTCTTCCGGACGTCGTAGTAGAGGCGCATAAGCGGCGGTGACTCCTGATCAGGATCTAACTCAATGCGCGGCGGCTCCAGCTTGACCATGCCGCTTAGCGCTTCTTTGGCTTTCTGTTCGTTTCTGCGGGCAACGTAGGCGCGGCCGAGGTAATGCAATGCATCCCTCCGCTTCACGCGGTCGCCGGCTTCATTCTCGGCAACAGAGGAAAAGAGTGAAATAGCTTCTGAGAAATCGGCATTCTCATATGCCTTAACCGCTTTATTGAAGGTCTCGTCAGGATCGTCGCCCTGAACCTGAGCGGCAACAGAGAGATGTATTGCCATGTCCTGGTTTCTTTCTGTGTTGAACCAGAAAGACAACATGGTAACAAAGACCGATAGGGTCAGAAAATAGATTTGATTGATACGCATGGTGTTTGGGGTCTTATAATACTACACCATAAAATACGGGCACTATCCCGCTCACCGCGGTAGATGCAAGGTCCTTTTTGGGTATACGAAGGTGGGATAAATAGCAACAGGCCACTACCCCTGAAGGAGTAGTGGCCTGTAAATATTGTGTTATCCAGCTAGCAAATTAGCCGGCGTTGGTTAGCAACAATGGCTTGATGCTATCCGCTTTTGTCCGCGCACGGCTATAGTTTGAATCATATTCAAGTGCCTCTTCAAACTTGAGGTACGCAGCCTGATAGTCTTCCTGCTCCAGGAGTTCAAGCCCCTCTGAATACGAAATCATCGCATCCAGCGAACGCGTGTCTGATTGCTTGCCAATCATGGTATCCTGTAGCTTAACATTGATGCCCTGAGCCACTTTCAAACTGAGTTCTTCCGCCAATTCGAAAAAGTCTTTGTCTTTGCCGGCCACCTGCTCAGTCATCAAGATTTCACCCGTCTCAACTTTAACGAGGCGGGCATTAATACGAAGCTCGTTCCGGTGCTTCATGAAAGAGCCAAACAGTACGGACGTCGCGCCCAGCAATTTGCCAGTACGAACAGCAGTTGCCTGATCCACGCGGCCCTCCTCCTGCTGCAGGTCGAGCTCCTGGAGCAACCATTGGATGCGTTCGCGTTCGATCACTTTCAATCCGGTCGCGCCATTCAATTGATGCACCATCAGCGAAGCAAATCCACCTTCAAGCGGATCAAAACGCTCCCGATCATCGAGGGAATTGTTGGTAAAGTCTACAATGGCCAGCGTCTGCAAACCAGGATCGGCGCGCTCGATTTCGTAGCTATCTGTTTGCTGCTTCCGCACATCGTAGTACAATTTCATGAGCGGCGGCGACTCTACATCAGGATCAAGCTCCACAATAGGGGGCTCGAGTTCGATAAGGTCTTTGAGTACATCGCGTGCCTTGTTTTCATTGCGCTTGGCAACATACGCGCGGCCAAGGAACTGGAGTGCTTCTTTGCGTACCCCTTTGTTTTGAGATTCGTCGCCGGCGACATCAGCAAACAAGGTGATGGCCCGGTCAAATTCAGCTTCATGGTAAGCGCTCACAGCATCTTCAAGCGAAGACTGCGCAAACAAACTTGTCACAGGTAACAGTACAAAAAGGCCAACAAGCAGCTGGCACTTACGTGTTATCGAGATGTGCATATCGGAAATAGCGTTGATGATAGCAATGCGTGAAATGCAGACTGGGGCAGGACACAACCGATGTTTGCCTTCAGGGCACATCAAGCTGTAGTTAACATCACATAGTACGCAGCAAAAACAGAACCCAATTCAGTTTTTGGCGCAAAAAAGGAGAGAACCTACCGCTTTTAGACGCTATCGCAAACCACTGAGAGGCGCTTTGAACCTGCGTTTACTGCGCTTTTGAGATGTCAAAGAAGAGTTTGTGTTTGGTCTCTTCTATGTCAAAAGTCGGCGCGATTTGCAGCGTTTGCGGTTCAGAAAGCGTGTGATTACGCCGTTTTAGTGAGAACGTGTATTCTCCAGGGGTCAATGGATAATCCCCAACTGGTGCAGTCCCGTCAGCTTTCCCATTGATAAAAAGATTAGCAAAAGGTGATGCCGGCTCATCAGGCCCCACCCATTTCAATTGAATATTAAGTTGGTGTACAAAATAGCAAATCCGTTCAGTGGTTTGACCAGCCCGGACAGTCACGGTTGTCTCCCGGCTTGCCCCCGAAGCAGGATCTTCAAACTTGACGCTGTGGGTACCTACTGGCAGCTCAACACCCGACACACTGTCTGTATACCGTTCCCCATTCACAAAAATCCGCCCTGCCGGCTCTGCTTTAAGCGTAACGCGTCCTGTGGCAGCAGGCTGCACTTCGGGTCTCGGATTCGTTTGCCCCGCATTGCCTTGATTAGGATTCCCCCCTGAAGGTGTGCCTGCGTTAGCAATCGGCTGCGATATACGTAACAATGGGAATGCCAACACCTGCTGCGCGCCGGCATCAACAGTAATCATGGTGTCCAGGCGCTGGTATCCATCCATCTGCAACGCCAGGTTGATATTGCCAGCGGGAAGATCCAGTGATAAGCCATCGCGCGAGGTCACACCTGCCAAATCACTCCCCACAAACACAGTCGCACCCACCGGGATACTCGAAATATTCAGCGCAGCCAGCGTAGTGCCATTATCAGGTGGTGTACCTGTTGGCGTTGCGCCAGGCTCTTGTGTAGCCAAAGACGGCTCCCCAGTCTCTCCCCCGGTAAACATGCGGTATAATGGATAGAGCAACACCAGTCCTGCGATGAGGCCCGCAATCAGCATCGGGTTGCGTTTCGACGTTTTCTGCAGCGTTCGCGGTGTTACCGGAATTTGCGCCGGCTGATCGGTTGCAATTGTTGCGGTTTGCGGTGTCGCGTACGCTTCTTCAACGGCTTCCAGCATTTGCTGGGCCGACTGGAATCGTTTTTCAGGGTCTTTGGCTATTGCACGCTGGATGATATACACCAGCTTCGCGGGGATATTGGGATTGTACTCAAGCGGGGAGGGCAGGTCTTCTTCCACGATCCGTTTCAGAATGGTGAACGTCCCCTCTTCTACCCCAAACGGCAATACACCGGCCAGCATCTCATACATGGTCATGCCAAGCGAATAGAGATCGCTGCGCTGGTCGATGGTGGTACCCAGCACTTGTTCGGGCGACATATACCGCGCGGTGCCGGCCATGCCCTGCGTAACCGTGCTTTTCCCATCATCCTGCCGGAGTTTGGCAAGCCCAAAATCGGTCACTTTGACGCGGCCCGTTTTGGTAATCATTATGTTGCGCGGCTTGATGTCACGGTGAATGACACCCACGCTATGTGCGCGAGCAAACGCCTGCAACATCTGCTTCAACACCACATGCGCGCGGGAAAACTCTATGACACCTTGTTCAATCTCATCAGCTAGCGTCCATCCATCCACATACTCCATTACGATAAAGAAATTCTCCTCCACCTTTCGCAAAGCATGCACACCAACAATAAACGGACTTTCCACACGCGCAAGCGCCCGCGCTTCAGATTGAAATCTGCGCAAGAACGTTTCGTTAGAAACCAGGTCCGGGGCAATCATCTTAATGGCAACTGTACGCGACAACGCGATATCTTCTGCCTTGTATACGATTCCCATTCCCCCTTTCCCGAGTACCTCGAGAATTCGGTAGCCATCAATAACCTGGCCGATGGAAGAATCACCTTGTTGCATGGGCATTCTGGTGCGCTGAATAGCGCGTTGGAGAATACAACTTCAGGAATTGCACTATGACTGAACCAGGCAATTGGGCCAGGCGCAGTTGCGGCCTATACGGCGCGCAGTACCAGCGCAGTAGCGTTATCGTGACCACCTCTTTCATTGGCCATATCAACCAGCTTCTCTGTTGCTTCCTGCGGGGTCATTTGTACAACAATTTGCTGAAACTCTTCAGCAGAGACTTCGGATAATCCGTCTGAACACAGCAAAAAGCTCTGATCCGACTTCAGTTCGCCGATGTCGTATACATCAATTTCCAGATTAGGCTCTACACCCATTGCGCGGGTGAGTGTATTACGTCGCGGATGAACGCGGGCTTCCGCTTCGGTCAGTACACCCTCTCGTCTCATTTCTTCGACAAGTGTATGGTCATCTGTTAATAAATCAATGCCGTTTTTCTCAATGCGGTAAGCACGCGTATCCCCAACATGGGCTATACATATCTGGCCATTGGAAAGGACAAGCGCGGTACAGGTTGTGCCCATCCGGTCAAATCCATTGCCTGTTTGTGCTTTATCGTAAATACAATCATTGGCTCGCTGGAAAGCCTCTTTAAGGCGTTCCTGAACTGGCGTATCTTTACCACTGAAAAATACCCGGGGCACTTCCAGCAACGCAATTCTGCTAGCTTCTTTACCTCCCAGATGTCCTCCCATACCATCTGCTACGATGAAAAGTCTTTCATCAGCGCTATCCGGGTTGTTCTCTGGGAAGCTGCCGTACGCGTCCTGATTTTCAGACCGAACCAGACCCACATGGGATGTGGCACCATAAGAAATGTTCATTGGCCTTTTAACTCTCCACCAGGACATTAAACTAATCTCTGTTTTAAGCGGGCGCGGGCCCTTACTATTCAAAATGCTTTAAAATAATTGGATGCTGTTGGCGTATCAACGTTCAGTTTAAACAGCCGTGGATCTTGACTGATCACTGCTGCTGCAAAGATGCGCAC
>JBCCIM010000066.1 GCA_039111535.1 Bacteroidota bacterium
GACAGTAATAAAGCGTAAGCATTGGTAGCACCAGGTAGTACAATAAACTTGTTACCATAGAGTCGAAACATAGAATTTTGAACAAAAACAAAAGTTTCACCACGCCCTTGGAGACTTCACAAGAGGATTTGTTTTACCGGTTAGCATTTTGGCCTTGTCAATAAGAATAAGTTAATTCAGTTCTTCCTCGAGCACCACGGTATCGCGGCCAAAGCTTCTTTTCACATCGCGAAGCGGCCCTTGAATCAGAATTTCACCGTTAGAAATAAGGCAAATGTCGTCACAAAGCTGCTCTACCTGCTCCATGCGATGGGACGCAAATAGAATGGTGCGGTCCTGGGTTTTGTGCTCCTGGATGACGTCTTTGAGTACCTCAGAATTGATTGGATCGAGGCCGCTAAACGGTTCATCGAGAATGAGAAGGTCTGGCTCATGCAAAATGGTGCTTATAAACTGCACCTTCTGCTGCATCCCCTTGGAGAGCTCCTGCGTTTTTTGGGAAAGCCAGTCCGTGGCTTCAAAGCGCTCCATCCAGTATTTGATTTTGCCGATGGCATCGCGCCGGCCGAGGCCTTTGAGCTCAGCAAAATACAAGAGCTGTTCGCCTACCTTGAGCTTTTTATAGAGGCCGCGCTCTTCAGGTAAATAGCCCATCCGCTCCTGGCTCCATGGCCCAACCTGTTTGCCATCAAACAGGATCTGCCCTTCGTCTGGTACAGTGATGTACGTGATCATACGGATCGAAGACGTCTTACCTGCACCGTTAGGACCAAGCAGCCCAAGGACACGACCAGGTTTGGCCTCAAAAGAAACGCCATTTACAGCGACTTTATCGCCATAACGCTTTGTAATACGCTCAACGGAAAGATCTGGCATATGGTGATTTTGGGTGGGAGAATGAAAGTCGCCTATACGAAAACCAAATTTTACTGTTGCAAAACCGCTTTCGGAAGATATTTCCGTTTAACGGTTGATTTACGTGAAGCTACATAAAGCGAGACTGGTAAACCAATGGGTGGGTTGAGGGTGCACCAGGAATCTCCTTTGTATCCAATAACCGCTAGGGAAAGGGTATAAACAAAGAAGGACACGTCATAGCGTGTCCTGCACCGGAAAAAAGAAAATGTGTTGAAAAAAGGGTGATTTTCGCCGATTATCAGAGGAGGGGCATGGTAGGATTCGGAACCGGAATCAGATACTGTTGTTCGAAAACATCTTCGTGAACGCCAAACTGGCCAGTTCCTCGAAAGTCTACGGCGACGTAGCCCCCGATAATGCGTATTACTTCGCCGATACCGTAATAACTCGGCATCGGACCATAGTATACAAGTTGTCCCTTGCTCAGCGTTCTTTTCTTCCTCGCCCTTCTGTGAAAAGCAGGAACGCTAGGCAACAGCTCAAGTCGATACGGACTGGATCTGATAGGTGTAGTGAAAGACATTGTTCTTCCTGGCATTTCCTTTTCGGAATATAGTTTACGCCAATTTAGGGATGAAGATTCTAAGTTAGAAGATCACCCGCAGAAGGCGTAATCCAACTAAGCTCATCTTGTCAGGATTAAAAACGGCATATTCTTCGCTTTTATGCGCTAGTTCTTCATGAACAATTAGCTATTATGATTCTATTCAAATAAAATAATGGTTATTTTAAGCAGGCATAGCTCTTTAAGATGGGAAAGGATAACCTGCTACCCCACCGTTGTAAATCCACCGAATCATAGCAGCTTTCCCAAGGACATAACCAACCCCTTCTTTTGTACAATCTCATGACTAAGCACGAGAAAATTGTAGATCGACAGGTCGGCCGCAATGCCGAATTGTTTGCCCGGTCTATCACTGAACTCGAAACTCCTGAGCAACGTTACCCTTACCTCCGCATCCTGATCAGCATCGTTGAGCAGGCCCATCCTGAATGGAACCAGGCGCCACAGAAAGACCGCCAGATGGGCCAGATGATCTCAAAGATGAGCAATGATTTGCTCGATGTTGACGAAGTTGCCGAGGTAGTCCGTGTGCGTGATGAGGAGCGTGGGTTCTTTTACGATTGATCTGACAAAATACCTGCGCACTGAAGCACGCTGCGTTAAGATCTGCTCCTGACTCTGGATCCTGCAGCACCAGCACAGCACCGTTCGTTTATTTGTGCCGGCTTTTCTTCAGCCGGCAAGCCTGTCCGGATTATCCCTGATAAAACTAGCCCAATCCTTGTGCTGTGATGCACCGGGTTTGTTGCGTCTGTGCGCGTGGCATATCGCCACGGCCAGCGCGTCTGTTGCGTCAAATGCCGACGCACCGGAGGGGCCGGCTTCTTTTATGTCGAGAATAGACCGCACCATAAACCACACCTGCTCCTTCGCTGCATTACCGCTCCCGCAAACCGATAGTTTAACTTCTTTCGGCGTGTACTGTACAATTGAAACCTCTCTGTTCAATGCGGCCAACATCGCGGCAGCCTGTGCACGCCCAAGTTTCAGCATCGCCTGCGGGTTTTTACCATAGATAGGCATTTCAATTGCACTTTCATCCGGCTTGCAACGCACAACCACCTGCGCCAGCCTGTCATAGATTTGCTTCAGCCGCACTTCGTGGCTTTTCGTAGCATCGAGCTTAAGCGCGCCATACTCCACCAGCGTTTCTTTCCCCTTCACAACGTCGATGACGCCGTATCCTGTTACGCGTGAGCCTGGATCAATGCCGAGTATGCGCATGAGGAGTGAGGAGTGAGGAGTGAGGAGTGAGGAGTGAGGAGTGAGGGATAATCACTTCGACATTCAGCGTTCCTTGTTCGGTGTTCGATATTCAAGGAGTTGCAAGCCCCGCAGAGATCCTTCGCACGGCTCAGGATGACGTTGAAGGAAGCAGTTCATCAATCCTAAATCAAGAAAGCGCAGCAATGGTTGCTTCGTCAAAGTGAAGCGTGGAGTACACCGCCTGTACGTCTGACAGTTCTTCGAGCAGGTCGAGTAGTTTTACAATGCGCTTTGCGGCATCCGGGTCGAGAGTCACAGTTGTCGTTGCAATGCGGGTCAGGTTTGCCTCTTCTATTTCTATAGATGCCCCTTGTAGCGCAGCCTGGACAGCGCCGAAGTTCTCTACTGGCATTGTGACCACAAACGTACCGTCATCATGGGTAAGGTCATCAGCGCCGGCATCTGCAACCAACTCAAAAAGCGCCATTTCGTCGTGTGTTGCCTCAGGAATTTCGATCAAGCCTTTCCGGTCGAACAGGTATCCTACTGAACCAGACTGCCCAAGGCTACCGCCATGTTTGCTAAACAGGTGACGTACGTCTGCCACGGTGCGGTTGGTGTTGTCAGTCAACGTTTCTACAAAGATGGCAACGCCATTGGGGCCGTATCCTTCGTAGTTGACTTCCTCATAGTCTGCGCCGGCAATTTCGCCCGTCCCACGTTTGATGGCACGCTCAATATTATCCTTGGGCATGTTCTCGCTTTTCGCTTTCTCAACCGCGAGTGCGAGTTTTGCGTTCATCCCTATATCGCCACCGCCATCTTTGGCAGCAACCATAATGTCACGGGTAATCCGTGCCCATGCTTTAGACTTCTTTGCGTCGGTCGCGGCTTTTTGCCGCTTGATTTTTGACCATTTATTGTGGCCTGCCATGTCCGCTTCCCTTACTGTTTTGAGGTTACTGTATAATCTAACTTTATTAACGCCGACCGGTTCGTGCAAAATGGCCGGCTCAGGCGTCACTCATGCTCTTCCTTGATTGCACGCAACACCCGCTCCATGTTCTCAGCGGAACGTACAATCTTAGCCATCGCACTGCGTAGTTGAGAAACCGTCGAAGGGTACCAATAGAATTCCGGCTTCAGCTGTGCATCTGCTGTATAAAATGCGGCTTTACCCTGATGGACAACAGGGGCAATATACTGTAGGGACGCACGCCTGAATTCGTCGCTGACTTTCACAAAGTACTTCTGATTCCCCCTGTAAAACCGGAGGGCATACAGCAAGTTCAGGCTGTCTTGCTTCGTGTCGCGCGATGCAATCAAGGCGCTGACTTCGTCTGACGACAAGTCACCATTAATCTGATAGTATGGCTGCAAAGGCTCACTGGGTGGCCACTGCTGCACAAAAGGGCCATAGAACAATGAGTCGAATCGGACGAGCTGCTGGTTCATACCATAAGCAACACTCTCCACTTCACCGATCATCAGCGTATACAACTCTACATCCAACGCACGCTGGACGCGCGCTTCGCGCCGGTTTTCCAGGTAAAACGCGGCGTACACACCAACAAAAACTATCAGCAACTGTAACAGCACACCCCACACTGACTGCATAAAACGCATAAAGCGCGACTGGTGACCGTTTTTTTTATTCATTTGATCTATCCCGGGCTATAACACTGGCAACTTCTGCCCGTACACCCGTCTTATTGTTGATCAATCTACCACTTCAAAGTACACAAATTCATGAATCGTTTAGCCAGAATCGCGTTTTTTTTGATGTTGGCCGTATGCACGCTACACACATCAGCCAATGCCCAGTCCGTTGCTGAAGAATACCCTGCCATCGCTAAAGCTGTAAACTACTACCTTGAAGGCGGCACCAATAACAACTTTGATACCCTGAAAAAAGCTTTCCACGAAACAGCTACGATGAAGTACATGGCTGACGGTGAATACCGAGAAGTCAATGCACTCGAGTTTTTCGGGAAAGGCATGAAAAATGGTGGCCCAAAACAGGATCGTGAAACGCGTATCGTTTCAATTGACGTTGCAGGCAGCGCCGCCTTTGCCAAACTTGAAATTGAGTACCCGACCTTCACGTTTGTCGACTACATGCACCTGCTCAAAGTTGATGGCGAATGGAAAATTGTCAGCAAGATCTTCCACCGGCAGCCGAAGAGTAGTTCCTAGTGGGAAGAGCGGTATAACTCAACGTTTTTAGACGCCTTAAGAACGGCGTTTAATGCCGCTTTTCGAGTGCCGAATGCCGAGTGATTTCTTTTGGGCATCTACGACATCCCGAGAACACGAAAATCCGAGAGTACAGGACGTAAGCCTTAACGATCTGATTTTCGATACGTAAATTTGAGGCCAGACCATACCTCGTCTACCGAACAAACCTTGACGTCTACCAATCCGGCGTCCAGTCCGATTTGGCGCACGATGTTGCTGCTCAAGTCGGTCGGGACACCGGATTTTCCTTTGGGCCAGGATATCCAAACCATGCCCTTTTTGTCCAGGTGTGTCTTTAACCGGGGGAAATCTTCAGCCAACTCAGCCGCCCCCATAGAGAAGTAGTGGATAAAGTCTAGTGTGCCCTCAAGTTCACACACAACCACATCATCGGGCATCGGGCCTGTCAACTCACCATAGTGCGGTGGGGCCTGGATCATACAAACGCGCATCCCTGGCTTAATCCCTAATTTTTTGATGAGCGGGCGGTGGGAGTAATCAGACATAAGAGAAACCAGGAAACACAAGTATCCGAAAAACGGGAATTACAGCAGTACAATTACCAACGCAACGACTGCAGCCAGCACCACACCAAAGCCGGCCACCGTTGCAAAAGCAACAACGCCCAGGATAAACGGATTGGCAAGCCGTAGCAGGATGCTGTATTCGAGGAGCATATCTTTACTGTCCAAGACAAGGCCCCGAAGCTCAGATAACGTACGCAGAATTTTTGTCTTCTGAACAGGCGCTTCCGCGGTTGAAGATTTGATGGCACCCAGCATGGTGCGGGCAGAAGCTTCACCAACACCAGCCTTTTCGAGTAAACGACCAGGCAAGGCAATCACCGCTTGTAGCGCACCATGAAACAGAAACAGGATGCCCGATGGCAAACTCAACAGCAAAAAAACGAGCACAGCAGCTGCATAAAACCAGCCGCTGGTTTCAGCTGAAATCCACGAAAACAAAGCGCCGGCAAGTCCTGCTGCACCAGCAACATACACCCAACCCAGTATTTTTACGCGACCGACAATGCCTTGCACCTTGTTTGTGATTGGTTGCACCGCAGCTATAACTTGCCGTGTTCGCTGTTGATCGTCTGCTGGTTCTGTCATGCGTTTTCCCGTTAAGCGGCAGATTCTCTTGCCAGAATTTCGTCTTTGATCGACATCAGGTAGGCAAAAGCAGCTTCGTGCTCGTTCGGTATTTCACCTTCAAGGATAGCTTCGCGTACCGCTTCTTTCAATGTCCCCACCACACGCCCCGGTTTAAGATTCAGTACCTCCATAATTTCTTTGCCGTCTACGGGCGGCTGGAAATTGCGCAAGCGGTCTTTTTCCTCTACCTCAACCAGTTTTTGATCAACAAGATCAAATCCTTTCAAGTAGCGACGGACCCGGCGTGGATTTTTGGACGTGATGTCGGCCCGAACCAATGTCATCAGATCTTCGATGTCGTTGCCGGCTTCGAAAAGCAACCTGCGCACAGCCGAATCTGTCACCTGGTCATCAACCAACGCCACAGGGCGATGGTGCAGTTTTACCAATTTCTGGACGTAGCGCATCCGCTCATCCAGTGGCAGCTTCAGCTTCCGAAAGATTTTGGGCACCATCCGTCCCCCTCGATCTTCATGCCCGTGAAAAGTCCAACCGCTGCCCCGAGAAAATCGTTTGGTACGGGGCTTGGCAATATCGTGAAGCAAAGCTCCCCAACGAAGCCACAGCGTGTCTTCAGCGGGTCGCTGGTGTGTCAGCTCGACCAGGTTATCAACCACTTCCAACGTGTGATAGAAGTTGTCTTTGTGCCGCTGTCCGTTTACTTCCTCGATCCCGCTCAGCGCCACCAGTTCGGGGAAGAGGTGGTGCAGAATGCCGGCAACAAACAGGTGCCGAAACCCAACGGACGGCTTGTCGGACCGCATAATTTTCTGCAACTCCTCGGTAATCCGCTCTTGGGTGAGAATGCTGACGCGTTTTGCTTTTGCTTCCATGCCGGCGAACGTATCAGCATGAATTTCAAATCCCAGCTGCGCGGCAAACCGGGCAGCGCGAATCATCCGTAACGGATCATCTTCAAACGTCTTTAGGGGATCAAGCGGAGTACGGAGTGTACCAGTTTCCAGATCAGCACGCCCCTCAAACGGATCAATGACATCGCCAAAGCGGGCACTGTCAAGATGAATGCCCATCGCGTTGATTGTAAAATCCCGGCGTTGCTGATCTTCTTGTAGCGTGCCGGCTTCGACAATGGGTTTGCGCGAGTCGCGGCGGTAACTTTCTTTGCGCGCGCCTACAAATTCGAGGACAACAAACGCTTCAGGATCATCAGAAAATGTAACTCGGATTGCTGCTGTACCAAAATTGGGGTAAAGATGGGCGGTCTGTCCGCCCAGGGCATCGCTGACGGCGTGTGCAAGGTTGACGCCATTATCCTGTCCGATGCACACAAAATCGAGGTCGGTGGTTTGCCGGCGCAAAAAGAGGTCGCGTACAAATCCGCCTACAGCATAAGCTTCGATGCCCAACTGTCCAGCCACTTGTCCGATTTCTTTCAGAATATCGAAGTAGGGGGTTTCTTGTATGCGTGCTTTTAGATTATCCATCGATACGATGTGCGCAGGTACTTTACAGATCAAATACTGGTTGGCCTAACAATGAATTACTAACGTAGTTTTTTTCTGATGTTTTCCACGAGGCGGAGGGTTTGCAGGCCATCCATGATGGAGATGGGTACGGGTTTCCGGTCGCGGAGCGAGGCTAAAAACGCAATCGTCTCGGTAGCGATCAAGTCTTGTAACCGGAAATTCTTTTTATCAAACGCATTCGACAACGCCTCGTTCTCTTGACTGGCAGCACGCGAACGGTAGATTTGCTGCTGCTCGAAGTCAGCTTCGATCTCAAATCCACCCCCGCCGGCATACACACTATGTGCATTTTCACGGCTGCCCTGCTTTAATTCCACATGGGCGTAGGTCCCGTTCTGAAACCGGATGCCAACCAGCAGGCAAACCGGAAAGCGCCGGCTACGCTGTACCAGTTGCGCTTCAATCTTTCTTACTTCCCCTGTGCCGGCAAGGCTACAACAAAGATCCACCGCATCTTCAAGCATCTGCTGAAAGGCCGTTGCATCAACTGCTGTAACACTGTGGTGAAGGGTAATTGCCGCCGTGCGCCACGCGGCAGGCAGCGCCTCAAGAAATGGATGAAACCGCATAATCCGACTGAGCCCAACTTCCACCCCAGCCTCTTCAGCGAGTGCAGCCAGGGCCGTGCATTCTGACAATGAAGGGACAGCCGACCTGCCCAGAAAGATATGCACACCGGCCTTTAAGGCCGCGTTTGCCAGATGCGGCGTATACACACCGGGTACGCCGACAAATACTGCGTGGAAGTCTTGTAACTGTTCGTGCAATGTGTCCAGCACTACCCCATCAGCAAGGGCAGGCTCTGGCACTTCGAGCACACGTACTTCCTCCAGTTCGCCGGCCTTAGCCAACTTTTGCAAAACGGCAACCCGCTCCACAGCCATCTGCTCAACACGTATAACGCCGACTCGCATTGGTTGTTGATTATTGGTTGAAAGTTGCTGGTTGACGGTTTTTGGTTATCAGTTATTGATCATAGACATCCGGGTGCAAGAACCAGTAACCTGTAACTAGCAACCATCAACCAACCCTAGTAGCCTGCGACCATACCGTCTTTGCGCATTTCTGTTGCGCCGTGGTAGACTTTGTTTTTGGCGTCCCACCAAATGGCCTGATAACCACCATAGCCACCACGGCCTAGTTGCACATTGTGGCCAAGGGCTTCAAGCGCCTGTCGCACTTCTGTGCCAATGCCACTTTCGAGATTAAGCACGCCGCCATCTGTCATTACCGAACCTGTAGGCTGACTGCTACCTGCGTGGCGGTAACGCGCGGCATCGCCGGCCTCCTGCACGTTCATGTCAAAGTCTATGATATTGTTCACGATCTGCACGTGCCCCTGCGGCTGCATATCCCCCCCCATTACCCCGAAGCTCATTACCGGCTCTCCGTCTTTTGTCATGAATGCGGGAATGATGGTGTGGAAAGGCCGCTTGCCGGCTTCGTAGACATTGGCGTGTCCCTTTTCCATCGTAAACAATGCACCGCGATCCTGCAGGTTAAACCCGAGCCCATCAGGCACCAGACCTGAGCCAAGACCACGGAAGTTACTCTGGATCAGAGACACCATCATGCCATTGCCATCAGCAACGGTGAGGTAAATGGTATCGCCTTCCTGCAGCTTGTGATCGCCGGCATCAATTTGCTTCATGGATTTGTCCATTTTGATGAGCGCGCGGCGTTCGTCGGCATACGCATCCGACAGCAGCCACTCCAGCGGCACATCGTAGAAGTCCATGTCGGCATAGAACTTGGCGCGATCCTCAAAGACGAGCTTTTTGGCTTCTGCCTGCACGTGCAGATACTCGGCACTGTTGTGTCCCATTGCAGCAAGGTCGTAGCCTTCGAGAATATTTAGCATCTGAAGCGCAGCGATACCCTGTCCGTTGGGGGGCAGTTCGTGCACGTCGTAGCCTCTGTAGTTGACAGAAACCGGGGTTACCCAGTCGCTGTGGTGGGCTTCAAAGTCAGCCTTGCGTAACGGACCACCGATGCGCTTCATGTAGGCGTCGATGACATCGGCAACTTTACCTTTGTAAAACCCATCACGTCCCTCAGCAGCCAGCAGTTCGTACGTACGGGCGAGGTCAGGATTTTTGAAAATCTCGCCTTCAGCAGGCGCTTTGCCATCAATCAAAAACGTTTTTCTGAAGTTATCCAGCTCTTCAATTTCATCCGTCCGGTTCTCATAGTTCCGGGCACCACCCCGCCAGTAGTAAGCAATCACCTGGGTCAAGGGGAAACCCTCTTTTGCATACTTGATGGCTGGCGCAAGCACATCGTTCATCGGTAACTTCCCAAACTTGTCGTGCAACGTAAACCAGCCATCAACCGCACCGGGTACAGACACAGAGAGTGAGCCATAGTTTGGAATGCTACGCACACCAAGTGCTTCTAGTCGGGCTTGCATGCCATCATAATCCAAGCCCAAAGGCGACCGGCCGCTAGCGTTTAAGCCGTGTATTTGTTTCGTTTCAGGATCCCAGACGATGGCATAGAGATCGCCACCGATCCCACACCCCACCGGCTCCATCAAACCGAGCGCTGCATTTGCTGCGATGGCTGCGTCTACCGCGCTGCCGCCGGCCTTCAAAATATCGATTGCCACCTGTGAAGCCAGGGGTTGGCTTGTGGCAGCAATGCCGTGCTGGGCCACTACAGGGCTCCGCGTGGCAAAGGCCTCACCAAAGACGCGGTCACCACCGCCATGCTGGGCATACGCGACAGTGGAGGTCATGAGTAAAAGCAGAAACGCGCAAAACAACGAGCTGTAAGACATGGTATCAAGATGGAGTGGTTGGGATGAACCTCAAAATAACCGCATCTTGGGCCAATTTGCAATTGATTTATGGTGGCCCGTATTTGTTTTCCTAATCACGAACCCTTGTTCCAACAGCGCGTATGGGCATAAAATTGATGGTCGTACCAGCACGCACCCCATGAAAAATCTCTTTTTGTCCTGCCTTTTATTTATCGGCTCGCTTGCCCTTGTAGCGTGCACGGGTTCTGATGGCAGCATCGAAGTAGCGCCGGCACCTCCGGATACCAACTACACTGTCATTCTATCCGGGGGCACGCTCTACGACGGACTCGGCAATCCACCTATCGTCACGGACATCGGTATTGTAAACGAAGAGATTGTAGCGTTCGGCGATCTTTCGACCTTTGAGGCCCCGCTGCGTATTGATGTGACCGGACTCGCAGTGGTGCCTGGCTTTATCGACGTCCACAGCCATGCATCGGGGAGTAACTACAACGGCAGCGGCCTCCGCCGGCAACCCAGTGCCGAAAATTACATCCGCCAGGGAGTCACCACAGCAATTGTCGGGCAAGACGGCACTTCACCCTATCCCATCGACAAATTCCTGCAAACGGTAGCACAAAACCCGCGCACCATTAATCTGGGCACCACCGTTGGACACGGGACTATTCGGGCCATTGTTATGGGCAATCGCGACCGCAAGCCTACGGATGCGGAGTTGGCGAAGATGAAAGAGATGGTGGTCAAGTCGATGAAAGCCGGCGCACTGGGTGTCTCATCCGGGCTAGAATATACCCCCGGCGCCTACGCAAAAACTGATGAATTAATCGATGTGGTAAACGCCGGCGCGGCATACGGCGGCATCTACACCAGCCATATGCGCGATGAAGGCGGACAGTTGCTTGAAAGCATCGCAGAAACTATTCGCATTGGGGAAGAAGGCGGTCTTGCACCGCACATTACGCACCATAAAGTGATCGGCAAAGACCGCTGGGGCAACAGCATCGCATCGCTGGCGCTTGTAGATGAAGCGCGCGATCGGGGGGTAGATGTGATGAGTGATGTTTATCCATATACAGCCTCAAGTACAAGTATCAATATTCTTTTCCCGGCCTGGAGCAAAGAAGGCAACCGTCAGGCGCGACTGAACCGACTGCGCGACCCGGAAAAACGATTATTTATCCGCAATGATATCGTCAAGCACATCGAAACAGAACGCGGTAGCGATCCCTCAACCATTGTTGTCGCGAATTGCACATGGAATCGCCAACTCAACGGCAAAAGCCTCGCTGACATTCTAACAGAGCGCAACAAACCCGTCACCCTCGTCGGTGCAGCTGAAGTTGCCATGGAGCTTGAGGAGAAAGGCGGATGTATGGGCGTCTTTCACTCGATGTCAGAAGAAGATGTACAACGCATCATGCAGCACCCGATGACCATGATTGCATCGGATGGCGGTGTGCCGCGCATGAATGTTGGCACCCCGCATCCGCGTAACTACGGTACCTTTGCCCGTGTGCTTGCTCGCTATGTGCGGGAGTTAGAGGTATTGTCTTTTGAGGAGGCAGTACGCAAAATGACGAGCCTGCCGGCGAGCCGGCTCGGGCTCGAAGGGCGAGGGTCCCTGCGCGTGGGAGGCATTGCAGATCTGGCAGTGCTGGATCCGGCTACCATCCAGGACCACGCGACCTTTCAGGAGCCGCATCAATATGCCTCAGGTGTGCAGCACGTGTTTGTGGCCGGCGAAGGGGTTATGCTTAATGGGGAGATGACGGGCGAAAAGCCGGGGAAGGTGCTGAAGCGAAATGCGATTGTTAACAATTAAGCTAGACTGCATTTTCGTTTTTCGTGATTTGGCTTTCTCACTTGAAACATCAGCTTAACAAGCAATAACACATCATCAATAACTCAACAGCTTATCGAAAATGTTATTAGATCACTAGGTTAAATACCTTATATAGTGATCAATATCTCTCAGAATGGAGTCTTGTATAACTTAATCTATTTGAGGAGGTTTTATTGGCTAGAGAAGTCAAAAATACTGGAGCAGACGGTGAGAAACTCAGAGTTGCATGTACGAATTGCAACCGCGAAACCAACCACTTGATTGTAAAATCTGTCGAAATGACAGGTAGTGAACCTATGGGAGGTGATTACACCTACGATTGGACTGAAGGATATCAGATAGTCCAGAGTCAGGGATGCGATGGATTTTCTTTTCGAAAATATAGCACTAATTCGGAAGATATGATCGGAGACGTAGATGATTGGAGGTATGTTGTATATGAAGAGTTATTCCCAAACAGAGAAGAAGACAGAACGCCTATGAGTCATGTCGGCTACCTTAGCGTAGAGCTACAGCGTATATACAGTGAAACCATCAAGGCTGTAAAGAATTCTCAATATATCTTGGCAGGAGTAGGCATAAGAGCAATTATAGAGTTAATAGCTATCGAAAAAAAGCTAAAGGTTCGAATCTTTTTCAGAAGATAAACGATTTTGTTGACTCAGGGGTACTTACCCGCGAAGGCGCCACAATTCTGCACAAACTTCGAAGCCTTGGAAACAAAGCTGCCCATGAAGTAAAGGCGCATAGTCTGCCTGAACTCAATTTAGCAATGGATGTAATTGAACATGTCCTTAAAGCGGTCTATATACTCCCATTACTGGCCAAACAGACCTTCCCCGAAGAAATGCAAAAATAAGCTGTGGGTAGCAGCCGTTCCTGAAGGCGCATAAAACACCTTAGATGAGTGGTTAAACCATAAAGCCTTATTGCATGATCAGTTATTAGTCTTTGTGCCTAAACAGCAAGCCACTAAGCGACTGAAAGAAACGAAAGAGAGACTCTTGCGTCACAATTCCTTCACAAACTACTTTTGTTTATGCGTATACCGATTGAAGTTCGAGCACTCCAAGACTATAGAATCTGGCTCCGCTTTGAAGATGGCGTTGCGGGTGAAGTGGATTTAAGCGGATTTGCTGGCAAGGGCGTTTTCTCGCTTTGGAATGATTACCAGACGTTTGAGAAAGTCTATATCGGAGAAGCAAACCAGATTGCCTGGAGTGATGAGATTGACATGTGCCCAGACTCGTTGTACATGAAATTGACGGGCAAAACGGTTGAAGAAATTTATCCGAATCTAAAAGAGTCGCCGATCAATGCCTGAAATTAGTCGCTTCTTTGGCATCATTATCCGAATGTACTTTGGGGATCACAATCCGCCCCATTTTCATGTACAATAGGGTGAAGAAAAGGCTGTGATTAGCATCAAGACGTTAGGTTTGCTTGAGGGCAAGTTATCTCCAAGAATTATGGGTATGGTTGTCGAGTGGGCCGCAATTCATCAAGGGGAATTACTAGCTGATTGGGAAAAAGCAATAAACCATCAACCGCTTGACAAAATTGAACCGCTTGGCTAGGCAGCCTTTAATGACAGCCTCTTTCGTTCGAAAACACGAGAAAACAAAAGCACTAAACCCGCTATCCCTTCGGAAAGAACTCAGCATACAACGCCCGCACAGCAGTCCGCATATCCGTCGCCCTGACGCCGAACATCATGCTGACTTCGCTGGAGCCCTGGTTTATCATTTCGATGTTCACCCCACCGCCCCCCAAGGCAGAGCCGGCGCGGCCGGTCAGGCCAATAGCGTGGGTCATGCCTTCCCCTACAACCATCACCAATGCAATCCCGCGCTGAATAGCTACATCATCAGCACCAACCGCCTTCTGAAGCTTGGCCAGCACCCGTTTTTCTATTGATACCGGGAATTGGGACTCTCGAATAACGACAGACATATTGTCAATCCCAGAAGGCGTATGCTCGTATGAAATACCTTCTTCCTCAAAAACCTGGAGCACACGCCGACCAAAACCAACTTCGCGGTTCATCAGGTACTTTGAGATAAAAATACTACAGAAGCCATCCATTGCAGCAATGCCTGCAACCGGGCGCGCCGGATTGATCTTCCGTGCTTTAACAATCGCAGTACCTGCGCTATCAGGGTTGTTGGTATTGCGCACATGTACCGGGATACCGCGGTGTACCACAGGCTGCAAGGCTTCATCGTGAAATACAGAAAAGCCGGCATAAGACAACTCACGCATTTCCCTGTAGGTAAGGCTGTTGATGGGCGCCGGATTATCGACAAAAGCCGGATTTGCAGCCAGCACGGAATCTACATCCGTAAAATTCTCGTAGATGTCGGCCTCAACAGCCGCAGCCAGAATAGCGCCAGTAATGTCTGAACCGCCACGGGGAAAGGTGACCACATGGCCAGCTTCCGCATAGCCAAAAAAACCAGGGAAGATGGTAATATCCGGGCGGGCGCGCAATGTGTATAGCCGTTCATAAGACTTCGGCAAAACACGCGCCTGACCGGCTTCATCAGATAATATCATCCCACCATCCCGTGGATTCAAATAGTGCGCATCCACGCCGTTCTGTTGAAGAATTTCGGCTATGAGTCGCGCATTGTTGTCTTCGCCGGCAGCCTTCATGGCATCCATAAAATGCCCATCCGACGGATATTCTGCCCCCAAGCGCTGCTCAAGATCCCGCTGGATGGTCTGAACAAACGTAGCAGAAACATTGAATGCAGCAGCAATTTCTGCGTAGCGCCCTACAATTTGCTGCAAGATGCCTGCAACCACCTCATTTTGTTGTGAAGCCGTAGCAAGTTGTATGAGTAGATCGGTGACCTTTGTATCATCCGGATTACGTTTGCCCGGAGCAGAAACCACAATGATGCGCCTTTCAGGGTCCTGCGCAATGATGTTGCACACTTTGGCAACCTGCACAGCTGACGCGAGGGAACTACCTCCAAACTTAGCTACCTTCATGAACCTGTCCTCTCTTCAATGCTGGTGGAAAAAGCGCCTGAAAAACGCGTCCTTCAAAATTACGCCGGCTCGATAATAATGACGCGGGCCTTCCTTGAAGTTTATTCTAAGCAAAGCGCTTTTCTGCCTTCATCTCTCTTAGAATAGTCTGTGGCAGCTAAAAACGTCGGCACGAAAAATGCATGCACCCGAACTGGAACGAAATCATGACGCATCTGCCCCCCAGTTCCTTAAATAGCGCAACAGCCTTGCGGCATACATAGCGTTATTTAGCTGTAACCCTTCGTATTTCCCTCCTATTCTGCGGCAGTATCTCATTATGAAACGATTTCAGCCCTCTGTTCAGACTTGTCTGGCCTGCTGTCTCTTTCTGCTCACCAGTCTCTACCCAACTTCATCAATTTCTGCACAATCAACGCCTGAAATTTTTTCGGGAGAACGCCGGCTGATAGTGGCAAACGGGTATTCCACAACCCGGCACTGGCCCGATATTTTGCAACGTAAGCTCAACCGCTACAACGGTAGCGCGATCATGGAAGTGGTGAATACCTACGAAAGTGGTACCCCCATTTCAAAATGGATCGACCTCGATGCTGGTGAACGCGACAGCAAATGGAAAAAGACACTGCAACCTGTCCTTCAAGGCGAAACACAATCACCCGTCATTTTGCTTGCCCAGCAATCGCTGCAATGGGTATTCAGCGACGACCGGTTTGAAGGCATCGAAAGTGAAAACGACGCGGCCCGTATCGCTCAAGGGGCTGATGCCATCGAGATGTATGCTAATTTTGCCAAAGAAGATGGGGCTGACCTTGTCTTTATGGCCATGCATATTTACAAGTGGGATTTTGAACCCGCCATTGAAAACGAGAAATACGGCCTCGAAGCAGCCCTAAACAGAGGAATTGCTGATTTTTATGCCGGCCCTGACGTCTGGACGCCTACCCGCGACAATTTCCCCATTGCCTTTACACAAGATCAACACCATCCGAATGAAATCGGGGATGAAATCATCGCCCACTTCTGGTTTGCTCGACTCCTTCAATTTGATGGCAAAACAGTCCCTGCATGGAGTCGGGAAGAAATGGACAACGCCATTGCCGGCGGCGGCGGTGATCCGGGCGGCAACACGCCTCCAACGGCAAGTTTCACAACTTCAGCCACGGCAGGCCCTGCACCACTCACCGTCACCTTTGACGCATCAGCTTCTGCAGACACAGACGGTATTATCGTGGCGCACGACTGGGATTTTGCAGATGGTACCAATGACGCCGGCGAAGTTGTCAGCCATACGTTCACGGCAGACGGTGTTTACCCGGTTGTGTTATCGGTTGTAGATGACCAGGGTGCAGCCACTACGGCTGAAACAACCATTACCGTATCGAGCGGCGGCGCCACTTACGGAGATGCCTCCGGAGATGGGACAGTCTCTGCACTCGACGCTTCGGACATCCTCCAGCATGCAACCGGTGTTGATTTGCTTGATGGGATGGGTGCCATCAATGCCGACGTCTCAGGAAACGGATCCATCAGTCCACTCGATGCATCGCTCATCTTGCAATACGTGGTTGGATTGATCACTTGTTTTCCGGCAGATGCCAACTGTGGCGGCTAAACCCTGCCCATTTGCCGGCAAAGATATTCATCACGAATAACAGAATACAACCGACAAAACAGCTTTAACTGGCCAGAAAAGGCATTTCTAATGAGACAAATCCGTCAATGTGCATAACAAATGCGACATTGGCGGATTTGTTATTTGTATTGGCGCGTCCACCCGAATCTGACGCCTTATCCTCACGTCTGAGCACACCCAAACCGCACAAACGCGGTTTTCAGAACTGCCACCTGGCAGATCAGCAAAACAACAAAAGGAGATAAACCCATGAACAATATGCTCAGATTTGCTTCCCTTACGTTATTTGTTCTCGTTGGCTGCAATGAAGCATCCATTCCCCTTGGACCGCCAGAAAGTGCTCCAACCGATCAACAACTGGTGGGATACTGGCAAATAGAAGATCCTGATTCAGAAAACCTGGATGGCGTTGAGTACCTGGTTATCTTGCCGTTTAATGAAAACGAGTATTTAGCATCGTTTACATCAGATCAGCCGATTCCTGCAGACGATCTTCAGCATATGCGTGTATTTCTGTCCGATGTCGGTCCGCACATGTTTGCCAACGTGCAACTCCTCTCGACCGAACAAGACGAAGGCTTCTTTATCTATCAATATGAAATAGATAGTAGCGGCCTGCTCACACTCAAGCACGTAGACCACGACATGGATGACATCACTACAAGCGAAGCACTGAGAACTTTTGTAAGCGACGTGGTTGCACGCCAGGACTTTGATAAAGATGACATCTTGACCTTTCGCAAAGTGGAATTGGCCCAAAGTACGCGTCACAAAAATTAACTTGCGCCTGGCTTTCCTGATAACACTCCGGGCAAAGTCGTATTCTGGAATCAGCATCAGTGTCGGAGAACGTGGGTTGCACCTATGCAAGCCAGCTTTCCGGCACTGGCCGGATTCCCAACGCCCTCAGCACCTTATCCTGTTCACCTTCCCTGTACAAGGTTATGGTTTACCTTATCATGCTTGCCGGCCTCATCGTAGGCGTTATGCTTTTTGAAGCGGAAGGCATTATTCCTGGACTCCTGCTTGGCTATCTGTTTTTTCGTTCAAATGAAGACCGCAGGAAGCTTAGAGATCTCGAAACGAAACTCGAAGCTTTTGATACGCCCATGAAGAGTCCCGTCCCAGAGGTATCTTCCAGTGCCGGCAGCGCGCCGGCGTCGGTTATTGCGCATGACACCGTCAAGGACAATGTAGTCATCGAAGAAAAAGCTCCTGTTGCTGCATCACCAGAACCCATCGCGACGGCCTCCAAACCAGAACTAGACATTGATCGAGAGAAGGAAGCACCAGTTGAGACACCAGCATTCAGCAATCCGGTGCCAGGGCAGGATGTGCTTTCAGATGTCCTGCAAGTTGTGCAGCATTTTTTCACCAGTGGCAACCTGTTTGTTAAGTTGGGAATCGCAGTACTGTTTGTCGGCCTCTCCTTCCTGATCAAAGCCGTTGTTGAAGGAGGATTTCTACCGATCGAGTTTCGGCTCCTGGGGGCGGCCCTTACGGGTACCGGGCTCATCGCATTGGGCCGGCGGCTTACCAAAAAGCGCAGAAACTACGGACTTACCCTGCAAGGCGGCGGCATAGCCATTCTATACCTCACCATCTTTGCCAGCTACAAGCTCTACGCGTTACTCGATGCGCCGCTCGCTTTTGCGCTGATGGTTGTTGTAACCATCGCTGGCACAGCACTGGCCCTGTGGCAAAACACCCAATCGCTTGCCGTGATAAGCATCTTAGGGGGCTTTGCTGCGCCGTTTGTTATATCAACTGGTAGTGGCGATCACGTCACCTTGTTTTTCTATTACTCGATTATCAACGCTGGCATCCTGTGCATGGCCTGGCAAAAACCATGGCGCGCCGTGCGGCTGACTGGCTTTTTCTCAACCTTGATCGCCGGCATCGCGTGGGGGGCAACATCTTATAAACCAGAGCTTTTCGCCTCCACGCAACCCTTCGCCATTGTCTTTTTCCTGAATTACCTGGGCATCGCGCTCCTGTATGCGCTTCGCCATGGCCTCAAACCAACAAAACTGATCGATGGCCCGCTTGTCTTTGGACTCCCCGTTGTTGCTTTTTCCATTCAGGCAGCGTTAACAGGTCATTTTGAGTACGGCATGGCGTGGAGCTCTTTTGCGCTCGGCGCGACGTACCTCCTCGTTGCCGCATTCATTTATCAGTTAAAAAATGAAAACCTGAAAACGCTGCTCCAGGCCTTCATCGGTATTGGGATCGCCGGGCTATCAATGACGATTCCTTTTGCCCTTGGCGCAACGTGGACCGCTACAGGCTGGGCACTTGAAGGGGCTGCCCTGATCTGGCTGGGTATAAAACAGCAGCGCTTCCTCGTACGCACCGGCGGCCTGGCCCTCATCGTACTCGCGGTAGGCTCGTTTTTCTACGGACTCGAAAACACGACGTTCGAGGCTTTTGAAGCCTTTCAGCCGATGTTCAATCCGTCATATTTGGGTTTCTTGACACTGAGTGTGGCTTCGCTCTTTGCCGGCTATCAGATATATAAAAACAAGGAAGTACTCTACAAATACGAAGCGGTGCTGGGTACCCTGCTACTCGGCGCCGGCCTGGCCTGGTGGATGGCCGGCGGTTATGAGGAAATCCGTCGCAACTTCGACTTTAAGGAACGCCAGAACCTTCAAATCCTCTTTACAGCCGGCAGCACGCTGGGCTTTGTCATGCTTGGCAAACTGAAAGACTGGCGCCCGTTATCTAACGCGACCTTACTGTCCATCCCACTATTTTTCTGGTTCTTGATGGTCAACTTCATCATGTACGCCCACCCGTTTGAGTCGTGGGGATCGATCATCTGGATACTTGGCATTGGTAGTGTTTATGCAGCACTTTATTTCTCAGACAAAACATCGGGGAAACTCAGTCGAACACTTGGGCACGCTACAGCGCTGTGGCTCGTCATGCTCCTCGTTGGCGCAGAAGCCATTTGGTTGATGGATGAATGGACAAGCAGTGCCACATCGTGGGCAGCCATTAGCGTACTGCTCTCGCCGCTGTTGATTATTACGCTTGTGAGCCACCAGTCTGTGCGCAATCATTGGCCCATCGGTAAACATGCCAGCATATACCTGAAAGTGGCGCTTATTCCAGTTATCATGGGTACCTGGATGGCGTTGATGGGCATCGGCTTTTATGAGTCAGGCAATACACCGCCGCTGCCTTTCATCCCCGTGTTAAATCCACTCGATGTCGCCTTCATCATCGCGTGCCTTGCCACGCTGTACTGGTACCGCTGTACAATCCAACGCATTCCTGACTTCCTGAGCACAAACGCAAAGGCCGTTGGAAAGTGGGCACTGATTGTCGCTGCCTTTTTGTGGATGAATACAACCATCGGCCGGACCGTTCATCACTGGGGCGATGTGGCATATACCGAACAACTGATGGATTCTTCAGCATTCCAAAGCGCCCTTTCGATTTGCTGGACCCTGCTGGCGCTCACCTCCATGACCTATGCAGCCAGACAAGGTAAACGTATCCCCTGGCTTGTATCAGCTGCGTTGCTTGCTGTTGTGGTTGTGAAACTCTTTGTGGTCGATCTGTCCAATCTGACCACGATACACCGCGTCATCTCGTTTATCGGCGTAGGCACCCTGCTACTGATCATTGGCTACGTAGCCCCTGTCCCCCCAAAAGCTAAAGCGTATGAAAGCCAGGAATCTGTTGTCTAGTGTGGGTAAACCCCGCACACGATGGATTCTAGAAAGAAGAAGTTACCTCGTCACAAGAGACAGCGCCGGCGGCCCCCGCCGGCGCTGCTGCATGTTCGCAAGCGCAGACGCATTATTCCCTACCATCCGTGGCTCGTCCCACTGGCACGCAACCTGCGCAACAACAGCACCACGTCAGAAATACTCCTCTGGCAGCACCTCAAGCGGTGGCAGATGCATGGGTACGACTTCCATCGGCAACGTCCTGTTGACAGATATATCCTCGACTTCTTCTGCGTCGAGTTGATGCTCGCGATCGAAATTGATGGGATGAGCCATGAACTGAAAAACCGACGCGAGCGCGATGTTGAGCGGCAAAACCGCCTTGAGCAGCTTGTTATCTATATAATGCGGTTTGATGACCTGGAGGTGAAGCAAAACATGGATAAAGTACTGGATTCCATCTCAAACTGGATTGAGATGCAGGAGAACTCTTGATCCCCGCAGACTCACCCCGTCCAAGGAGGGGAATTGGTTGACGCTTACCTTTGAGACAGTCCAACAAAGCACCACCCCAAAAACTCCCCTCTTGAGAGGGGACAGCGCAGCAGGCGCAGGGGTGTGTTCGCACACGATCAATACACCTCACCCAACGCCAACAAAGCACCCCAAAACTCCCCTCTCGAGAGGGGACAGCGCCATAGGCGCAGGGGTGTGTTCGCACACGATTGGAATTCCTCACCCACCAATCCTATACTAAAACGCAAACCCCCAAACCCATGCGATACTGCCTCCTTTTCCTCCTCCTGCTCGGCTGCAAACCGGAAGCACCACCCAACATCATTCTCATTTTTGCAGACGACCTCGGGTATGCCGACCTCGGTTCTTACGGCGCAACAACCATCAACACCCCTCACCTCGACGCGCTTGCAGCGGACGGGGTTCGTCTAACGAACTTCTACGTCTCTTCTCCCGTCTGCTCGGCTTCACGGGCAGCGCTTTTGACAGGGAGCTACCATCGCCGAGTCGGCATTAGCGGTGCCCTGAATCCGCACAGTAAACGCGGCCTCAACAACGATGAGATCACAATAGCAGAAATGCTTAAACCCCAGGGGTATGCGACAGCAGCCGTGGGCAAGTGGCATCTTGGACACCTAGAACCCTTTCTCCCCACGAACCACGGGTTCGATAGCTATTTCGGTATTCCTTATTCCAACGACATGAGCCCAGACCCGGCAAACAATCCCCGGGAACGCGCAAGAAAATGGCCGCCCCTACCGCTCGTTCAAGGCCTGGATACCATCGAAAAAGAGCCCAACCAATCGATGATCACGCAGCGCTATACAAGCAAGGCTGTAGACTTCATCAAAGCACATACGGACCAACCCTTTTTCCTGTATCTCGCCCATACCATGCCGCACGTACCCTTGTATACGGCACCGGAATTCCAGGGCACTTCTGTACAAGGTGCTTATGGTGATGTCATCCAGGAGATAGACTGGTCTACGGGTGAACTCCTTAAAACGCTCGAAGAAGAAGGGCTGGCAGATAACACATTGGTGATATTCACTTCAGACAATGGTCCCTGGCGTGTATTTGGCAACCACGGGGGCGAATGCGGGCCCCTGCGCGGCCGCAAAGGATCTGTTTGGGAATGTGGTATTCGCGTGCCTTTTATCGCCCGGTGGCCAGGTCACATTCCAGCTTCCTCTGTACAGGATGCGCCGGCCATGACCATTGATATGCTGCCAACGCTGGCGCAGCTTTCCAGATCATCCTACCCGGCAGATAAGATAGATGGTAAAAATGTGTGGCCACTACTGACGGGCCAGTCGTCAACCAGTCCCCACAAAACCCTCTTTTTCTATTACGCGCAACAATTGCAGGCTTTGCGTCATGACGACTGGAAACTCCAACTCCCGCATACCTATCGCAAGGTCGATATAGTTGGCGCGGATGGTATGCCCGGTACGTATACCTTCCCCGCAACCGGTCTCGAACTCTACAATCTTGCAACCAACCCCGGTGAATCAATTGATGTCGCATCCGCACACCCTGAGCTGGTGGCGTACCTCACCGGGCTTGCTGATTCCATGCGGCACGTACTTGGCGACAAGCCACTCAACATCACAGGCTCCGGCATCCGACCGGCCAGCAATATCGAGTAATGCAGGCTAATGGCTGAAAGGAATGCCGATTTTCGATTGCCGATTGATTTTCTATTTTTTGCTATAGACGCAAAAGCTGGATCATGCTGCCAACCCTTAATTCACATCATTCGAAAATCGACATTTGTTATTGCCCAGCTACCTCAGCTTCTTCCGGCACAACATCTTCCACAACGGTGTTACCCAATACATCCGGACGCGCTGTCAGCACCTCGTACATTTTATCGCCGAGTAATTTGTGGCCTTTGATGTTAGGATGTGTGTCCCATTCTGCCAACTGGATTTCAGCCACTTCCTCAAATTCGTTAAACGCCCCGTCGAGGCTCCAGATTTCTTCGAAGCCCATATCAGCAGCAACCGCTGACCAGCGAGCATATTCTGTCTTGGTCATCGACGAGCCCTCGAGATCTTCGAGGTGGTCCATCGTACGCGGTACAAACAACCACACGGGCAAGATGCCTTCTTCTTCACAAACCTTCAGCACGCGTTCATATCCCCATCGCACAAACTCTTCCTCGTAGGCATCAAGCCGGCGCTTCTGATCAGAGTAGGGCATCTCTTTGTTGATACCCGCCTTGTCGATCAACGCCTGCAGTTCTGGCGGGAATACAACATCTTTGGCATACGATTTCAACACATTGGCCACCACCCGGCTGCCTTCGCCGGCGTGCCCCGTCACAAACAACACATCCGGCGCAAAATCTTTCAACTTGCCTTCAGCCAGCAACACGTACTGAATAACCGTGTATCCACCAACCGAGAAGTTTAGCAGTTCGTAATTTTTCCCAGTCTGCTGCGCATACTCTTTGTTCAGACGATCTTCCGCAATTTGTTCAAAGATCTGGTCGTTCCTTACCCCCCAACCCATTTCGTACGATTTACCAAACATGGCCATACGCTGTGTATTCTCTGGCTTCTCGAGGGTGTATTCGCCATCCCTCATGCGCCACTGGTTCGTGGTGAGCGGTGCACGCTTGAACACTGTTTCAATGGAGGGAAAGAGTTCTTCGTACCACAGGTCACCCGTTGCGCGGGCTACACCGGCCGGCACCATACCTTTCCAATCTGCCGGCTGTTTTTTGTTTGATTCCCAAAGGGCTGACATCTGCACGCGCGAGTCGAGCAACTGCTCGTAGTAACCGCGCTCCTGTACCTGCTCGTCCTTGATGCTCATCCGATCCGCCTGTAACGAGGCGATGAACGAAGCCGACTTCACGCCAAACCGCTCATTCACCTGCGGCTGCCCCAGTGAGTACACCGCGAGTAGTCCGATACTGGTAAACAGCGCTGTTTTCACAAAGGTCGCTTTGTGCTCGTTGAACGTAATGCCCCAGCCGTTGTCTTCCAGTGCATACCACAGGAAGATGCCCACAAACAGGCCAGCAATACCCAGCCCCAGCCACATAAATTCTGTTGCACCGCTGTTACCAACCTGGCTCATAATCGCCCACCATTCGCTGGATGATTCACTGCTCCAGTATGACCACATCAGGCTCAGGAAGAGGAAAGTTGCCGTTGTCCGGAGCGATAAGCTGATAGCGGCTTTGAAATCCCACTTTGTATCACTGGTAGCCAATTTGCCTTTTTTCTTGGTTTGCTTGGTTTCCCACACTGAGTTGATTGCCACCAGAATACCCAACACACCCCAATACACGGCATCAACTTCCAGAATCGGGAAACGCCCTTGCAGCCAGAACCACTGGTACGAGTGCAGCAACCAAGTAAAAATGAATACAAGCAGCGTACTAAATACCAGCGCCGTGGTATTTCCCCAGTGCCGCGTTTTCATGAAGATCGGATAGAAGAAGATCTTCATCATGAAGTCCTTCCAGTAGATGTTGATACGCCGCCAGTAGTCGTTGAAGCCAGAGGCCAGGAAGTACAGCTTGTGCGTCTCTGGCAGGTTGAATCCGAACAGGCAAAGCATCCCTACAATAAGGTGGAAGAGACCCGAGATGCGGAGGTACAACAAGTAGCTGGAAATGATGAACAACAGCACACCGCCCAAGCCCACAATATCCTCTACAGCCGGACTCATGTGGTAGTACACCACGCGGTAAATAATCAGGTGGATGGCTCCCCGTAACATCCAGAGCACACCTTTCTGGTAAATCGTGTAGTCGTCTTTATTGTAGTAAGTACGCCGATACGTGATGTAGTCTACAATTGGATAGAACGGGAAAATCACATTGGGCAGCATGAAGAAGTAACACAGGCGTTCCCACAGGTTTGCTTTCTTCTTTTCGCCGGGCATGTCGTAGAGGTACAACACAATCCGAAACATAAAAATAGAGCCCAGGACGGCAATGATCACGGGCGACCATTCTGTGGTGTACCATTCAGCGCGTAACGCCACAAGGCCGGCCCCGGCAATTGCGACAAGCACCGCCCGTGCCAGGCGCGGGATAGGCAGGTGACAGAGGCCAATCATAACCAGCGAAATACCCACCAACCACGCGGCATTCACCACGCCAAACACCATAACCATCGCGGCAACGGTGAGCCCAAAAAAGAAGGGCATCCGAAAAGCCATTGGTAGCCAGGCATGAATCACAAAGCCACCAAAAATGAGATAGGTAATATCCAGTAACCCACTCCGCGCCTCAATACTGAAGTGTTCGAGGATCAGGATGAGCAATCCCAACTGCAACGTCACGGCAATAAACTTGGCAAGCCGCGAATTCTCAAAAAAAGTGGTCAGCTTGTTTTGCAACGGTACAGAAGCAGCAGAGGAACTGCCTCCTACCTGGTCAACAATGGTCTTACTGGATTTTAACATAATATCAGGTCGCTATATAACTGGGCAAACAATTACTTCCCAGTGGATCTATTCGTTAAGAGTTGTTGGCGCCTCTGCGGCCGGGGTGCGCAAACTGAACAATTCGGGGCGGCTTTCCATTTCTTCGCTGAGCCGGCGCGCAAGGAGCCGGTGGCCTACCACATTCGGATGTTGATCATAGGCTGCCAGCGCCACATCAAGCTCTTCCATATCACCGTAGGCGCCCTCCATGTCAATCAGGGTAAAGCCGGCTTCTGTTGTAATTCTTGTAAGAATGGCTTTCCATTCGGGGTCGATGCCCTCAAGCTCACGGGTTGTAGGCATCATCAAGGCTACTGGCTCGATGCCATTTGCCCGGCTTGTTTCAGACATATGCCCAAAGCTCCACGCTAACAGGTCTTCCGCGTAGGGATCAAGCAAGGCACGGATTTCATCTTTGGTCATGTCCGGCTTTACACCCGAGCGCTCAATAATTGCGTTGATCCCGGGGTAAGGCAACGTGCGTCCTTGCTGCACAATATTCTCCATCTGCATCAACATCCGGCGCTTCTCGGTCGAGTACATGGCGTAGAGCATCACGTCCGGTCCAAAGGGTACCATTTTCTCGGCCGCAGTGGCCACGTTTTGCACCGGACTGTATCCGCCCACCGCAAAATTCAAGATCTCAACGGTGTCATAAGGTTTGCCTGCAATCTGTGCGTTGAGGCTATCTTCCAGCACCGCTTCAAAGGTCTGGTGATTTTCTACGCCGGCGCCTTGCTCGTAGGAGGCCCCCAGGAGCGCAATCCGAAGCGTGCTTGAATCTTTGGCAACCACGTAGTTTTTATCGCGCATGCCCGCATCGTTTGTGCGAAAGCTGGCGTCTTTGTAGCTACTTTTCAGGTTTGGCTTGAGCTGGTAAATCAGCACACCTTGCCCATCTTCCACCAGATCGCTTTCCATGATTGGCCGCCAATGCTCTGGCGCTTTTGCTGTATTCGACCAGGAAAGCTGAGACGTGTAGCTCCGAGAATCCATCAGGCCTTCGTAGTAGCCACGCTCTTCAATTGCAGCGTCTCGGGCATTCAGGCGGGTCTCTTGCAATGAAGCAATAAAGGTCCCGGACGACTCACCGAGTTGGTTATAAACCTGCGGCGTACCGATCAGCACTAGCGCCAGCGCCATGAGGCTGGTGCGGCTGGCTACAGCGGCAAAACTCATTTTGCGCTCGTCGAAAAACACGTGGATATTTTTACTTTCAAGCCACTCCTTCAAGACCAGCAGCACAAACAACGCAACCAGTGCTGCGCCAACAAGGCCCCACTCAGCAGCCGTACCATTGCCGGCTTCCTGCATTACGCGCCACCAGTCAGCCACATCTTCGCTGCTCCAGAACGACCACATTAGCGCAAGGAATACAAACGTCACCACGGTTTTGAGCGACAGCTTCATCACCGGTCCCCATTCCCACTTCTTTGTGCTCAGGCTCTTGGCTTTGCCTTTTTTGATTTCCCATACAGAGTTGATCGCCACCAGCACACCGAGCACACCCCAGTAAACACCATCAACGGTTGTGAGCGGGAAGTCGCCCTGCAACCAGAACCACTGGTAAGAGTGCAGCAGCCAGGTAAACGCAAACACGATCACCGTACTAAAGACCAACGCATTTATAGGCCCCCAACTGCGCGTTTTCATGTACACGGGGTAGAAGAAGAGCTTCATCATGAAGTCCTTCCAGTAAATGTTGATGCGCCGCCAGTAATCGTTGAAGCTTGAAGCCAGGAAATACTGTTTGTGCGTCTCCGGCAGGTTGAAACCGAAGAGACACATGATCCCAATAATGAGGTGAAAAAGACCACTCACGCGGAGATATAGCATGTAGGCGCTGACAATAAACAGCACTACACCACCAAGTCCTTCTACTTCGTCAACTGCCGGCGTATAGTAGTAATACACCACCCGGTACATGATCAGGTGGATGGCACCGCGCAACATCCACAAAACACCTTTTTGGTAGATGGTGATCGCGTCTTTGTCGTAATACGACCGACGGAACTGGATGTAATCGATAATCGGAAAGAAGGGAAATACAGTATTCGGCAACATGAAGAAGTACGCCAATCGCTCCCAGAGCGAAGCTTTTTTCTTCTCAGCGTCCATATCGTACAGGTAGAGTGCCATCCTGAACATGAACATCGAACCCAAAACGGGTAAAATGGCTACCGACCATGAGGTCTCATAGAAGCCCGCCTGCAATGCCGTAAGTCCGGCAGCTGCAATCCCCACAATCGTCACCCGCATCCATTTTGCCACGGGCAGATGACACATGGCAAGGAGCACAAGACCAATCCCAATCAGCCAGGCTGTGTTTACCGTACCAAAAATGGTGAAAATGCCGGCAAAACTTAACGCCACAAAAAATGGCATCCGCAGAGAAAGCGGAAGCATGGCGTGGACGATAAAACCACCAAGGATAAGGGGAAACAGTCTGTTAAAACCTGTAGCCGTTTCCACCTGAAAAAGGTGCATGGCAAAGAGTACCATCGCCAATTGCACGGTTACAGCAACAAAAGCCGGCAAACTAAACGCTGCAGAATCTTTTGCAGCCTTGCCATTTAACGCTACACCGTGCGCGGTATCTCCACCGATTCGTTGAACAACGGATTTGGCTAATTTTAACATTTCAATGCGTCATGGGTCTCTCGTCATTCATCCAGCCAGTCCGACATACAGCGCTTTTGCTGTGATCGCTGGTCACTAATTCAAGGAGTAAATGACTGCAGACTATGGACTAATGATTGACGATATGCGATGAGGTATTGGGCACGACAGCCGGGTGCATATGATGAACACCCATCTGATGCTGCGCAGAGAAGCGCCTGGTAATTATTGCATGTTCTTAACTAAACGCGTTCTATTCTTCCAGACACACGCCGCGGCCAGTTTCACATGGAAAGCGCCAGATGCCGTGCTGCCTACCGCAAACAAGC
>JBCCIM010000067.1 GCA_039111535.1 Bacteroidota bacterium
GCCTTTAACAAAAATTGCCGATGTGATCATCCCTGGCCAACGTGGCTTTCAAACATCTGGAAACACAAGCTGCGACCCAATGCCCGAGATGCCGCTTGCAGATCACCTGAATTCGGCAAAACGAGAAGCAGCCGTTCAAGCCAGCCTGGCTGCTTGCCGGCAAAAGCTTGAGGCAGCCGGCGTCAACCTGCAAGGTTTGAATGTTGAAGAAATGGCTGCAGATGTTAATGATATCGCTAGCAGTCTTGGCTACCGCTCCATCCAACTGATTGGTCAAAGCTTTGGGACCCACTGGGGGCTCAGCATTATTCGGCAATATCCGGATCTGGTTGCGCGGGCTACGTTAAGCGCACTCGAAGGCCCGGATCACACGTACGACATGCCAGCTGGCGTAGCTGGCGCGCTCAAAAGGATAGCTGCAACTGCCGAAGCTTCTCCGGTTCTTGCACCACTCATACCAGAAGAAGGGTTAATTGCAGCATACCAGGCACTGATCGACGAGGCGGACAAAAATCCGGTTATGGTCACGTATGAAAATGAAGACACCGGCGAACAACTTCCCGTAACGCTTGACGGCGACGCATTCAGAGAACTGGCACGCGGCTATTCACGCGGCACCAACTGGCGGTATCTCATGCCCATCTGGCCGCTTGATATTTTGAACATGTTAGATGGCAACTTAGAAGGCGCAGCCCGTCGGTATGTCCGGGTGAAGTCCTTTCCTTACCTCCAGGATGCCGCATACTATCAGGTCGATTGTGCGTCTGGTATCAGCAATGCGCGGCAGCAGCAATTAGGTACTGACACAGGCATGGCGCTGGTGGGCAACTTGCACGCGCATCTGGAGAGCGTGTGTAAAGCATGGGATGCAGACCTGGGCCCAGATTTTCGACAACCGTTTGAGAGTGATGTGCCGGCGCTGCTGGTACATGGAGACTGGGATACGTCTACCCCAATAGAAAACGCAGAGACCGTCCGCACCTTTTTCACGAACCACCGTTTTGTGCAGGTCGAAGGCGGCTCACATGGTGCCTACCGCGAAGCTACCGAAGATGTTGAAGGCTTTGAAGCACTTATCCATCACTGGATGGCTACAGGAGACTATACCGCGATACCCGAAAAAGTGAGCCTCCCACCACTCAATTGGAGAACGCCCGATTAAAGCGTCTTTAGCATCCGCATCAAAATGCGCTAAAAAATACAGCACAACAAAACACGCCCTGCATCTAAGCTCGAACTACCCCTCGGCCCCCCAATCGATTGGTAGTATTCGCGTCTAACATGCAGGGCGTGAATTACAGTGATAAAAATACGTCGATGTCCTGAAGGCAACAAACCATTTCTGGCTAAAAAAAACAGGATTCCTTCATCCAATTGTTGTAGCTTGATGCCGCGCAGCGCACGCCTGCAAAGCGCCAATACGCTTCCCAAGCATTACCCGTGACCGATATAAAGAAGCAACAGGGTTTGCTTAGCTATTTTTTATCTAACAGACAATAAACTGGCATGGCAAAACTTGAAGTTGTTGGATACAGCATGAAATGGAATCCTGTACACAACAAGGGTGAGGTTCAAACCATTTTTTCAGATGGGCAAATTGTAAAGCTCCCCGTGGATTCGGATTGTGAACTGGCTGCCATTTTGTTAATGCTTGAGAAAGACCCTGTGTTTTTTGATACAGACACCTTGTTTCTCGAATGCCCCCAGCGCCCTACGGGCACCTGATTTTCTATTTTTATTTCCAGACAGCACCTATGGCTACAGAACTTGTCGTCGCCATCATTTCAGCCGGAGTAGCCCTGGTGGCAGCCGGCATCACTATTTGGGGGCAAACCAGAAGTACGCGACTCGCTGCGCAGTTGCGACGCGAAGAGGAAGAAGAAAAACAGCGCCAGGCATCGCTGCGCTTGCTTTCCAGATACCGCGAACCTCTTATCCACGCGGCATTCGATTTACAAAGTCGAATTTACAATATCCTTGAACTCGACATCGTAACCCGTCATTTCAACAGTGGTACAAATGAGACGCGCAGCTATGTATTGAACAACACCACTTATCTGATTGCCCAGTACTTTGGATGGAGCGAAATATTACGCCAAGATGGATTGTTTCTGGACCTTGGGGAAATCGAAAAAACCCACCGGCTGAACACCATCCAGGACCAGATTGGTCATACCTGGCTACGTGACGATCACGATGACGCATTGCGCATTTTTAAAGGGATCCAACGGGTACTCGGCGAAGAGGTCACCGTGCAATCAGAAATGGGCAATGTATGTGCCACGTACGGGGCTTTCCTGCATCTCCTTGAGCAGGAAGACAAGCCGTTTCTCAAACAGTTACAGCAACAAGTGGCTGCAATGCTAGGCAACCCGGAGGCCTCACGCAGCCGGCTCATTCAACTCCAGCATGCATTCATTGACCTGATTGACTTCCTCGACCCCAGGTTTATCCGTTTCCCCAAAGAGCGGCGATCTCGGCTGGATCCATAACAACCTCACGCTGGCTTCTTATACCGCTTCTCCCCTGCATCCACAATGACAGACAACCTATTCTGCCTTAACGGCTGCGGACAGGTTGAATACGGCGAAAAGGCACATGGTGGGTTGTAGGCACGGTTGAAATCAATGGTTGTTTTACCCGTCTCATCCGGCATATCTACATACAAGAACCGCCCGCCTTCATAGGTTTGCGTTGTGTTGGTCACATCCCCAAAAACAAGAAAGAGCACCGATCCTTCTTTTCGTTCAAAAGGAATCATCTCGAATTGCTGTCCATCGTGCTCAAACACTAACACCCCTGGCGCAGCCTCTTCCCGCATGGTCCCGAGAATGGTTGGGTATTCAAAGAGTCGCGGCTCGTCGAAAGGCAGGAATTGGGCAGAGAGATTCCACGCTGCGTCAAAATCAAATCGATCAATCCCCTCAAAATTTGCGAGATGACTACTTTCCATGTTGCGCACCCTTACCCCCAGCTTTCCGTCTCTGGAAATGACCCACCATTGCAGGGGGCCATGGGATATTATTGTCGGGTCGCCGTACCCACCCTCATCATCTTGCATAGCAATCTCGGCCGGCTCCACAGCCACGCTGTCAACCAATACAGCAGCGTCTGGCGCAATCCGGAAGGACACAGCATCTCCGTCGCGAATAAATGCGCCCAGGTTTGCCGGCGCGTTGCCCTCTTTCAGTATAAAATCATTGTCAACTGATGCACCCATGCTCCAGGCGCCTTCTTCAAGCCAAAACAGGCCGGCAAGATTGAGCCAGCTTGATTCAACCTTGAGCAAATCTGCCGTCCGGGATTCAACCCATAACTGCTGATTTCCCAGCATTTTTTGATACTGCATTTCTTGCTGACCAAAATAGAATCCAGCAACAAAGACCAGCGCAATTGCACCGGTCATAAATTTGACTCGTTTTCGGATCATGGCTCCTCAAAAAGGAACAGGGGGAAGGATAGTTACGAGTCTATATTTAAACAGGGGTAGCTTCACATGCAAACCTTCCGGCATGTCGGGTGCGCACAACAGGCAAAACTGCGACAACATCAAGCCTAATTGCCTGCTGCTGCCGGCGCCATTTCTTCTACTTCACCTGCCAGGGCCATAATTCGATCTGCCAACCCTATAAGATGCCGGTGTGCTCGGTTGCCATTAGAGAGGATCGCTATGCCAATTTTTTTATCCTTGTTGCCTTGCAGAAAAGCTGTGTATCCGGGGACGCTTCCACTGTGGGCGAAAAAGCGTTCGCCTTTCCGGATATCCGTCCACCAGGTCAACCCATACCCGGCTTCTTCCCCACCCCAAAGACCACTGATGGTACCTTTGAAGGCTTCGTATTGCAGGCTGTGCATTTGGTCCATTAGCTCTTCGGCCAACAAGTGCCGGCCCTTGAACGTGCCACCATTTAAATTTGCAATCAGCCAGTTGGCCTGGTCGAGCACAGTGCCATATACTATACCAGCAGGCCATACCGAGGCTTTAAGTTGTTCAGTAGGTACAAGTCTTTTTGAAGCGCGATCAACAACATACGGCACCGCTAGCCGCTCGGTCATCACCGGCGTGGGCTGAAATGCTGTGCTGTTCATTTCCAACGGACTAAAAATGGTTTGCTGGACGTAATTCCGAAAAGGTACCCCGGCAAACTGCCCCGACAAATAGCCAACGAGGCTGTATGCCATATTTGAGTACACAACGCCGGCCATAGGCGATGATTCAGCACGCAGCGATGTGGCAAGGTATTGCTCAAGTGAGGGTGGCCGATCATCTCCCCAAACGGGAAACGGGCCAAAGTCGCCGGGTAGCCCTGAAGTATGGGTGAGCAAGTGCCTGAAGGTCACGGGTGCGTCCGCGTCTTCATTTTTGATCCGGATGCCCTCAAGATACCCGTTGACAGGATCGTCAAGACCAAATTTGCCGTCTTCCATGTGCTGGAGCAACGCTACGGTTGACATGGCTTTGAAGGTGGACCCTATAAGGTAGACCGTGCTGGGTACGGCCGGCGTACGGGCCCAAATGTTGGCGTAACCGTATCCCTTTGACCATACCACCTCTTCTCCTACTACAAGCGCAAGGGTCATTGAAGGAATCTGTCCCTCAACCATTGCCTGCTCAATTGCATACTCAATACCGCCAAGGGCTTCTGACCAATTGGTCGACTGCGCTGTCGTGTTGCGAACCAAAAGGCCAGCTAAAATGCTGACGAAGAATAAGAAAGAGGAATACCGCTGGAGCTTGAACACCATATTTTCTTTTACCGATTTGACCAGGGACGCGAAACCACACGCTCCAGTCCAACACTGGATCGAACACGACGGAAGCCTTCGCGTGTTGCCAGATCAAAAAAGTCACCCGGGCGCAAGAAGTAAAACTGCCCGCCTGAATCGATCATACTGTTGTGATCATAGATGGCAACATAACTCTGGCCAATTACTTCAAACTCATCACCACGCACCAGGATGGCGGTATTTTCATCCAATCCAATACCCAGCAGGTCGGGGTGGGCCTCTATTATTTCGATCAGGTCAAATTGCCGATTTCGCTGTAGCAGGTGCTGATCAACGGCCGTATTTTTGAGCAAGGCCAATCCTTCAACGTGATCCCCCATCATGATGGTATTGGTCTTGGTGTCGCCGCGCGCCAGGTATGAACCCTGGATGGTTGCGCCGGCAGAAGAACCGCCAATAATTCCCCCGCGATCCAGCAATTGCCATAGCGCATCGTGCACTTTTGTATTCAGGTAAGAATCAGCCAATCGCCACTGCCGGCCGCCAGAAAACCAGACGGCACGCGCATCTGCAAGCGCGCCAGCAAACGCATCCGTGTCTGCCTCTTTACGGTCGTAGGTATGCAGGAGATGCAAGTTTCGAGCGCCAACTTTTCTAAAAATCGATAAGCCTCGCCAGTAATCGTCGTAAGCAGCCTCTCCGCCGGCTGTCGGGATGACCACAATTTTAGCATCTGGTCCGCCGGCGAGGTCTACAAATCGTTCAAAAATTGCGCGATCTTGCAGGTTACCTCCACCAAGCAGCAAGACGCCACGGGCAGGTCCAACTTGCTGCGCCAGGGCGGGTGTTGCACAAAAAAACAGGAGTAAGATTGAGAGCAAATACGGGCGTCTGTAGCTATGAAACATCGGGCATATCTTCTTGTCTTTGCGGGTCAGGATGAAAGTACGGTTTTTCAGGCTTCCATGTAGTGCAAGTTGAAATACGGTTTGGATTTTTCAGCATGGTGTTTGATATTAGCAAGGCTTGCAGGTAACCACCACGCCAATACCTGCGAATTAAGCATTATCGGATAAAAACATGCGCAATCCCCGGCTATTTGCCGGCAGATTTTGCCCCGCTCTGCTGGCGTGTGCGATAGCTATTTTTCATTTTTTCGGATCCGAAGCAAACGGCCAATCCCAAGACACCCCCTTTTTCGAAACGCGGGCGGTCTGGTTGGCTACAGTGCTCCAGGACGGCAACTGGCCTACCACCGGCGCGCCGGCTTCACAGCAGGCTAATGCCCTTCGGACGCTGATCCAAGACGCACACGCAACCGGTATCAATACGTTTGTCATGCAAGTGGTTGCGCGCGGCGATGCAATGTACCCTAGCGCCCTGTTGCCCTGGTCTGCCCTCCTTGCTGGGCCGGGCGTAGACCCGGGCTATAATCCGCTGGCCGTTGCCATAGCAGAAGCACATCGGCTTGGCATGGAATTACACGCCTGGATCAATGTCTATCGCATCGGTGACACCAGTACGCTTGCCGACTTTGCCAGTGTCACCAACCCGCAACACATCGGATACGCAGAGCCGGGATGGATTGCCGAAAAAGGGAGCCAGGTATGGCTCGATCCTTCAGCTACTGGCGCAAAAGACTGGCTCGTTGACGTCGTCTCTGAAATCGTAGAGAATTACGATGTGGATGGCGTGCATTACGACTTTATCCGCTATCCAGAAGGCGGCTTTATGAATGACGATGCCAACTTCCAGTTCGATGACAAGGGATTTGCCAACCTTGCAGACTGGCGCCGTGGCAACGTAAATGCGTTTGTCGAGGCTGCTTATGAAGCTGTAATGGCGATTAAGCCGTGGGTCAAGGTTGGCGCTGCGCCGCTGGGCAACTACCGCGAGACCAGCGCATGGCCAGCGCTTTGGGCATATAGCGGGGTCTACCAGGAAAGCCGGCTCTGGCTCGCCAATGGATGGCACGATTACCTCGCGCCGCAGATCTATTTCAGCATCGGCACGGACCCCGAAGGCAGCAATACGTTTGCTTCGCCAGACTTTGAGGTCCTGGTCAATGAATGGGTAGCTGAATCATCGGGGCGGCCCATATTTGCTGGCTACGGTGCATACAAACCCTCTGAAGGCAGATTTCCGGCAGGTGACCTGCCCTTGCAAATTGACGCCGCCCGCGAGGCAGGCGCTGCGGGCCAAATGGCTTTCAGGTACGACCATTACATGCAATATGCAGACCTGATTACAACCCGCTACAACGAGCCTGCGTTGCCGGCGGCAATGTTACACCGGTTTGAAGCTTCTGCACCAACAACACCCCCCGGACTCGCACTCACAAATACCGCCAATGGATATGTTCAGCTGGACTGGATGGCATCCAGCGGCAGCGCTGCTGATCCATTGCGGAGCTATGTAATCCTTCGCCGGCCTGATGCAGCACCGCGTGAAGGGTACGCGGAAGACATCCTGGCCCTGGTTGATGCCGGCGTAAGTCAGTACATTGACGCAAGCGCCGCACCCGGACAAAGTTACTATTACAGCATTGCCTCTCGTAGCGCCCTTGGGATGCTGTCGAACTACGCTGAACCGGTATCCAATACGGCGATAACGTCGGTTACACCAACGCGTTTGGATCAACGGAAAACAACCATTGTGAGCGTCTTTCCAAACCCGGCTAACCAATCAGCTACACTCACCTATTACCTGGCTGCACCCACCGCTGTTGAAATCCGTTTGCACGATGCCATTGGCCGGCAAACACGGACCGTAGCAAATACCCGCCGGGCCCCCGGACTCTACAAAACCCAAATCAACACCAGCGACCTCGCACGTGGGGTCTATCAGGTGGTTTTGCGCACAGAAGAAGGCCTTTCTGCCTGGCCCTTAATGGTAAATCGCTAGATAATTAATCAGGCCTGAAATATGGGTCAAATGGCCCATAAAACCAGTCATCTAGATCACTGTGCAGTCCATCAAAAACAAATTGATTACCAAACAGGCATTCCGTATTATCCGGCAGACCGTTTTTGCCTGTCACCAACACTTCGATGAACATTATTACGGTCGACCCAACTCATTACGATCCTTTATTCCAAACACCCTAGTATTACAGTATGAAAAAAGCTACTACATTGACGCTCTTTCTCTTGCTATCTGCCGGCCTCGTGCAGGCACAGCAAGTCGAATTTGAACTGGGCTTGCCTGTTTCCGACAATATTATGGACGGCTACGCAGCCGGAATCCAGTCTGGTGCCCGCGACGTTGCTGGCCCATTTGATCTCGACGCTGATGGCCTGTATGAAGTCCTCGTTGCTGACTACACCGGTGGTGGCCGCGTGCATGTAATCGAAAATGTTAGCGCCGACACCTGGGAGCTTGTTTATTCAACGCCCTGGATGGACTCAACTGGCACAACCAACAACATCCGTGCAATCGCCGGCGGCGACCTGGATGGCGATGGTTTTGGTGAGATTGTTTTCCTTAGCGGTCGTAACTTTGACGAAGCAACAACCTTCGCTACTGGCCTGTTTGTTTTCGAAAACACCGCAGACAACGACTACGGTTCTGCACCTGCGGCGATTTACGAATTCAACGACGATTTACCTGATCGCTGGCGTACCGAAGTTTTGGACATCTATGACGTAGATGGAGACGGCACAGAAGAACTGCTGATGTCTAACAATGGTAGTGACAATCGCTACGATAACTGGTACATCATTTCTGCTTCTGATATCGGCAACGGTTTTGACGTATGGACGGAAGAAGTTCGCCTCAGTTCACGCGCCACAGAAGACTTCGATCCGGTAGGTCGTGGCGGTGGTAGTGCTTATGCAGCACACCCGGCCGACCTGGATGGTGACGGCAACCTCGAAGTTGTACTCCACTCATGGAACAGCTTCAACTTCACCAACATCTCCACAGATGGACAGGGTGGCTATGTAATCCCTGATGCTGCAGCTGCCAACCTTAGCCTCAATGTTACGTCTCCTGATGACCAGGTATCGTTCTTTGGCGGCGTAGTAGTTGACATCGACGGAAACGGCGACGACGAAGTATTCTTCCCGAACCTTCAGACAGGTGCCGTTACAGTGATGAACTACGAAAGCGGTGAAGATGTACTGCAACTGACGATGGACAACTTCTCTGTTGGTGTAATTCCAGGCTTCTCTTCTTTGGGCATCACTGCTGGAGACCTCGATGGTGATGGCTTTATGGAACTCATCGGTACGGGCCCTGGCTATGCCGGCTCTAATTTTGGTAATGGAGAAGCCGCTGCTTGGGTTAATGTAGTTGAATTTAACGGTGGCGACCCTGAAGATCCTGCAAGTTACTCAGCTGTTGAAGCCGTAGCAATTTCTTCAGATACGTACAACGGATTCCACACGTTGAACAACCTTGACGGCTCTACCTCTTATGTAGACAACGACCTGGCTCTTGCCAACCCTGATTCGGTGACGCTTAGTAATGACAACCCAGAATTTGCCTCCAAACTTGCCTATCTAGGCGACGCCGACCTCGATGGCGTTAATGAAGTTGTATTCGGCATTCAAGGTGTTCGTGACCAGCTTTACACGCTCACGCAGAATGCAGACAGCAGCTACACAGTCGATTCTTCCGTTGAAAATGAAAACCGAGTGTTTATGCGCGTGATGTCAGGATCTGGCATTGCCGTAAGCATCGACGAAGAGCGCATCATCGTTCCTGACGATTACAGACTCCACGACAACTACCCGAACCCGTTCAACCCAACCACTACGATCAGCTTTACGCTGCCGCTTGACAAAGCCGTAAGCGTACGCGTGTTCGACATGACAGGCCGGCTGGTTCGCACCCTGGTCAACAACGAGTACCGCACGGAAGGGTACCACGAAGTTGTTTGGGATGCTACCAGTGACGCAGGCAACCAGGTTGCCAGTGGTTCTTACCTGTACACCCTTGAGTACGGTAACTTTCGCCAGTCAAAAACCATGGTTCTGATCAAATAAATCCGAGGGGGATTTATTTGGGTTGAAGGTTGAAGGTTGAAGGGTTAAAGTAGTGTTACTTTGCCTTTAACTTTCAACCTTCAACAATTTTTGTTGGCTGTATCCGATGCGCTTGTAATGCCCTGAACTCCTTCACAAGGCATACAAACCGGCTCGAAGGTTCAACCCTTTAACCTTCAACTTTCAACCTTTAACCATTTTACTATGGCTAACAGTCGCCGCCTGCTATTTGTATCGTGCCTGCTCGCAGTTATCCTCCTTCCTGCCACCCTCGCCTATGGGCAGGGAAAAATAGCCGGCCGCATTCTCGATCAGGCCACCAATGAATCCCTGATCGGTGTAAACATCGTCCTCGAAGAGACCGGTCAAGGCACGGTCTCCGATGCGGATGGCAATTATGTTATCGTCAACGTGCGGCCGGGCAGCTATACCCTCGTCTTCTCCTACGTCGGCTACCAGACACAGAAAATCACAGAAGTCCGCGTTTCAACCGGACAAACCACCCGCTACAACCTCGACATGCGTGAGCAGGTGCTTGAGGGAGAAGAAATCATCGTCCAGGCAGAACGCCCCCTCATTCAGAAAGACCTGACAGCATCCAAGAAAACGGTTGTCGCTGAAGAAATTGACGCCTTGCCTGTTGAAGGATTCTTTGGCGTCCTCGTTACCCAGGCCGGTGTAAACCAGGGCCCCAGCGGTGAAATCCATATCCGTGGCGGCCGTAGCAATGAAGTCTCCTATCTGGTCGATGGGATCTCGGTGGGCAACCCGTTTGACACCAACGGCCTTACAACCGGCGTTGCACAGGACGCTATCCAGGAAATGACCGTCATCTCAGGTGCCTTTAACGCCGAGTATGGCAAAGCAATGTCAGGCATTGTTAATCTGGTCACCAAAGAAGGCACACCAAAATTCCAGGGCTCGTTTAGCGCTTATGGTGGAGACACCGTGACCGGCAATGATGACATTTTCCTGAATCCTTCAGGAGTTGGGTACGACATTTACACCCTGGAAGGCACCCTCGGCGGCCCCCTTCCGATTTTCAAAAATGCAAGCTTCTTTGTCTCCGGCCGCATCGATGAAGATGAAGGCTACGCCTTTGGCGTACGGCAGCACCTGCCCTCAGACTCAGCCAACTTCAACGGTGATGTCCCCTACTACGAAATCAGTGGAAATCCCTGGTGGGAATACCTGCCGGCTGACGCGAACAACCCGGATGGTGGCCGCGAATTGCCAAACGAGCGCGTTTCGCTACACCCACGCACAAGCAGCAACTTTGTAGGCAAAATCACCATGAAGCCGGCCAGAGGCATCAAGGTGGACTACAGCTACCTCTTCGATTACAGCAAACGCAAGCCCCTCAGCGCTACCTCGTTTGCATACCGGTTCAACCCGGATGGCATTACTACCCTCCGCGATCGGGGTTACAGTCACCGCCTGAACTGGACGCATACCCTGAACGACCGCGCCTTCTACACGCTCAAACTCTCGTATGCGAGCAATGAGTTCAGACAGTTTGTATATGAAGACCCCAATGATCCCCGCTACGTCCGTGACTTGAGCGGTATTGGTGATGGCACTGTGGTTGGTTTCCCGGGCAGCAACTTCCTGTTTGGCGGCAACCAGAAAGGCCACATCAACGAGACGTCTCGTTCTTTCCGGGGCAAGCTCGACTTTACACGCCAGTTTGGTGTTATACACGAAACCAAAGTTGGTATCGAGGCGCAAATGCATAGCCTGGACCGTCGCAACTTTGTGGTCCTGTACAATGAAAATGTACTCTACCGCGACGGCCCAACAGTGCCCGACGAATCCACCCCTTCGCATGACGTATACAAAGACCAGCAAGTGCTCGAACTGAGCGCGTATGTACAGGATAAGCTGGAGTTTGACAACTTCATTATCAACGCCGGCGTGCGGTACGAATACTTCGACCCCAACGGCGAATTTATCCCAGACCTGCTGGATCCCAAAGGCCCGCTACAAGAGGCCGACGTCACACACCTGATCCTGCCCCGGGTAGGCGTGTCGTTTCCAATTACAACCACGGGGATCATTCACTTTTCCTACGGCCACTTTGCCCAGATGCCGCCCCTGCGCCGGCTCTATCTGAATCCGGACTTCGAATTCCCGGCCGGCGCCATTCCGACATTCGGCAACACCAATATGCGTCCTGAACGCACGGTGCAGTACGAGATTGGCCTGCAGCAGCAAATTGGTCCCAACCTCGCTTTTGATATCACTGGGTTCTTCAAAGACATCCGGGATTACCTTGCAAGCCAACGCATTCGTTTTAGCACCATTGCAGGCGAAGATCAGTTCACCATTTTCCTGAACCGCGACTATGCCAACGTGCGCGGCATCACCTTCGCCCTGACACGCCGGCGCGACCGGGGTGGCTTGCTCTCGGCAAACCTGGACTACACCTTCCAGCTTGCGGAAGGCAACAACAACGACAGCAACGCCTTCTTCTTCAATTCGCTGTCGGGCCGGGAAAACGAGTTTGAAATTATTCCGCTGGACTTTGATCAACGCCATATCATCTCGTCTACCGTAAGCCTGACGAGGCCGGGCAATTGGGGCGCGTCCTTCATCGCACAGTTCTCAACAGGATACCCGTACACACCGCTGTTGCTTGACCAGAAAATTGATCAGTTGCCCAACGCGGGGCGCAAACCAGAGCAGTTTGACATCGATGCCCATTTGTACAAAGAATTTCCGCTGGGCAACGCACACCTGCGCGTGTTTGCAAAAATATTTAATGTACTCGACCGCCTGAACGAGCGGTTTGTCTTCAACGATACAGGCACTGCCACATATTCTCTAAACGGTCAGCGCGGCATTCATGCTGCCTGGGAGCCGCTTTATGGCCTGCCTGGCATCAAAACACTCGAAGAATACAACACCCGACCACACTGGTACAGTCCACCCAGGGAAATCAGGATTGGAGCTACCCTCTCCTTCTAACCACCCTCCCTTTTGCAACAGCTGTGTCCGGAATCAAATAGCATACAACCTAGATGCGCTATACCTCGATATTAGTACTTCTTCTAGCCGTTTGCGTGGCCTTACCAGCCAGTGCACAATCGCGTAAAGAGCTCAAGGAAGGTCGGAAAAACGACTGGCGACAAGAGCAGGTCCAACGATGGATCGATTACCAATCGAACCGCCCCATGGTCCGGGGAGCTAACCTGAATTGCGTCTCTGAAATTACCAGCCGGCGTGATGCCATTCTCAATGGCAACCGTATCACAACACAGATCCTCAATTTTGGCTCGATCTCTTCACCAGGTAACACCATTACGGATATTGTTTGGAATGGCCTCGGCTACGGATTTGAGTTTGGCCCGTTTGTCGCCGCTGAAATTGAAGACCCCGAGCGCAAAGATCCACAAAGCGTCCCGCTGGTTGATGAAAACGGTAACCCGCGCCTGGACGCCAGCGGTAACCCTCTTTATGGCTTTCATGTCGTTTCAGACGGACTGGTTTCCAATGGTGGCGAAGTTTCTCCCGATGGTGCTGAGTTCTGGGGATGGCAGCCCATTCCCTGCGCAGAACCCGTCGGCTCCTTTGGCGGGCTCGACGTTGTTGAACGGACCTCCCCCTTCATCCCGACAAGTGATGCGCGCGATAACGACCTCGATGGCAAGCCGGATTCATGGCCTGATACCTGGTTTAACGACAACTTGCAGAGCTATGTATGGCCCGGCGCCTTGCAGCAGGGAGCTTCCAACGCAGACAAGGAAGCGCTCTACTTCATGAACGATTACAACAACAACGAATTTGAATACTACCCCTTCCCCTCCGACAGCTCCAAACGCGGGCTCGGACTTGAAGTAGAAACCCGCATCTACCAATGGGCCAACCCGCTGGCTGAAGATGCCATGTTTTTGATCTACAAAATCACAAACAAAAGCGAGCAGGACCTGGATAAAGTGATTTTTGGGATGTGGGGCGATCCACACATTGGTGGCCCTGGCGATTGGCCGGACGACCTCGCCTTATTTGACCGAGACCTCAATATGGTTTTTGCGTGGGATGCTGACGGGCGCTCCGATATTCCCGGCCGCGCACCAGGCTACTTCGGTTATAAATTTCTCGAAAGCCCGGGCATTGGCAACGAAATCATTAATGGCGTCTCTTTCCCCGGCGACGGTATTGACAATGACGATGATGGCATGGTCGACGAATCCTGGACTGACGGGATAGACAACGACGGGGATTGGGACCCAAGCTTTGACGACGTTGGGATTGACGGAATCCCCGGAACGGGGGATGATGGCGAAGGTGACGGCATCCCAACCGCCGGCGATCAGTTTGACATCACCAAACCCGGTGAGCCCAATTTCGAATTTACCGACATCGACGAAAGCGACCAGATTGGACTGACTTCTTTCGCCTCACCGGGCTTTGCCGGCAACCGCATCTCAAATGACGAACGCGTTTGGTCACAAGTCCAGCCGGGTAACTTTGAGAATGTCCCTTCACAGCCCGGCGACTACGTGTTTCTCTATGGATCAGGTTCTTTCCCACTCCGCGCCGGCGAAACCAAGCGGTTCTCCATTGCCCTCATTGTGGGTGAAAGCTTTGATGACCTTGTACTCAACGCAGAGACCGTTCAGCAGATTTTTGATGTCGGCTACCGCTTTGCCCGCCCACCGAACAAACCCAAACTTACGGCTGTCCCAGGAGACCGACAGGTTACGTTGTACTGGGACGACGGTGCTGAAAACTCTGTAGATCCACTTTCTAGAGAGCAAGACTTCGAGGGCTATGCCATTTACAGATCCACAGACAACGAGTTCAGCGACCAGCAGACCATTACGGATATCAACGGGTCGCGCTTTCTTTTCCGGCCGCATACCAACGAGGTTGGCGTTGAGGCCAGGTTTGACTTAAAAAATGGGATATCCGGCCCCTCTGAAATACCGTATCCCAAACGTGGTGTAGCTTATGACCTCGGCGACGACACCGGCCTCTTTCATACGTATGTAGATTCCAATAATGTGATCAATGGTCAGACTTATTACTACACGGTTGTCGCCTACGACCGTGGATGGAACGGTGGAGACAACAGCGCTTTCCTGAATGGTATACCGCCATCGGAAACAACAAAAACCATTACGTTTAATCCGGTCACCGACGACTTTATCTTCGACGACAACACAGCGGCGGTAACGCCATCTCCGGTGGTTGCCGGCTATGTACCGCCGTCGTTCAACGAAGGTAGCAACCAGGTACAACGCGCAGCAGGCAAAGGCACGGGCCCATTACAAATTCGGGTAATTGACCCCTTGGCAATTCCCGACGATGGGCTGTACACCGTTGCTTTTGACGAGCAAGATGGCGAGACCGTGTATTCCGTTACCAATGAACGTCCGCTCACGGTTACGTTTGCTGCTACTGCTGGCAAAGCCAACACGCTCGGCGTAACCAATATTGTACCTGCAAGCTTCCAGCTAGCCACAGCATCGGGTACGCCGCTCGTTGCCGGCACGGACTACACGCTCAATGCAGAAACGGGAGCCGTTCAGGTTGTAGGCAACGACCAGGCAGAATTGGTGGCCACCTTTAAATACCAGCCTGTACGCAGCAGCGCACGGTTGAACAACGAAGAGTCAAATCCGATTTTCGACGGCATGCACCTGTTTGTGCAGGAAGACGTTCTGGGTATAGATACGCTACAAACAGGCTGGTCCATTGGCGGCCAGGATATTCCGTTTAATGTCCGGGTAGCAACCTCCGGACCCGGCAGGATTGGACAACCAAATGATTACGAAATTGTATTCTCTGACGCACCCGTAACAACAAGTTTTGTAACCAACCTGCCGCTTCCCTTTGAAATATTCAACCTTTCGATGTCCAATGAGCCGCTGCTTGCATTTGTGCCCGACCTCAATCGGGATGGCATCTGGAATATAGACGAGCAGGTAATCATTCTGGAAAATGTGAATGGTGAGCAGGTAGCTTCCTGGCAGGTCGATTTTGAAGATATTGGCGCCATGCCCGATGGCGGGGATGTGTTTTTCATTCGAACATCCAAACCGTTTAACGCCAACGATGCCTTTTCCATCAACACAACAGGAGCAACAACCGACACAGTGCTTGCGCGAGAAGGATTACGCGACATTTACGTAGTACCAAATCCTTATGTCGCCTCCTCTTCGTTTGAGCCAACCAACCCGGTATCTCGATCTGAGCGCGGCGACAGGCGGCTCTATTTTGCCAATGTACCTCAACGATGCACCATTCGGATATACACGCTTGCTGGTGAGCTTGTCGACACCATTTTCCATGACAGTGCGCTAAGCGATGGCAAGGCATTCTGGGACTTGCGCACCAAAGACAACATGAACATTGCTTACGGCCTCTACATCTTCCATGTGGAATCAGATGAAGGCACCGTTATCGGCAAATTTGCAGTCATCAAGTAAGCCCGGGCAAGATCTCTATGAAAAGCTTTTACACAAATCGTCGCAGTACCGGGCTCACCTACCTGATGGGTAGCGCACTCGCCATGGTTCTTTTTTTGGTTGCGCCACTGGAGGCCAATGCCCAGGCAGAGCCAAACAACCAAACCATCACCAAGGTGGGGACAACTGCCGCCCAATTCCTCAAATTGGGAGTTGGAGCGCGCGCGATTGCCCTTGGTGGGACCTTTGTAGCCCAGGCCAACGACCTGTCTGCGTTGTACTGGAATCCGGCCGGCCTTTCCAACCTTAATGGCAGTGCGGTGCAGTTGGCACGTACAGATTACCTCGCCGGTATCAATTACAACTTTGCCGGCTTTGGCACAAACATCGGCAACCTGGGCACCATCGCTGCCTCCCTCATATTCCTCGACTCGGGCAGCATGCAGGTGCGTACAGAAGAGGCTCCTGAAGGAACGGGTGAAGAATTTGACGTCCAGAACTTCGCCCTTCAGTTGTCCTTTGGCAAGGCGCTAACGGACAAATTCTCTGTGGGCACGACAGTCAAATATATCCAGGAATCAATCTGGCACAGTTCAGCCTCAGCCATCGCATTTGATATAGGCGTACTGTTCACAACGCCATATGAAAACCTTCGACTCGGTGCCAACATGGCCAATTTCGGCCCCAAAATGCAGATAAGTGGCCGCGACATCCTGTTCAGCGAAGACCCTAATCCGGATCAGGAAGGAAACGTAGAAATTGTCAACGCCCAGTTTCTCACAGATGGTCACCCGTTGCCCCTGATCTTCCGGATCGGCCTCGCGTGGGATGCAATGAACATGCCGGATCATACGATCACGTTGATGACGGACGCCGCACACCCGAATGACAACAGTGAGTACATGAACGTAGGCATGGAGTACGTATTCAGAGATTTCTTCTCGCTACGCTCCGGCTTGCGAAACATGTTCGAAACCGATGGAGAACAAGGACTAACGCTGGGTGCCGGCCTCAACCTCCGCCTGGATCGTGCCCTGCGCATTCGCTTTGACTATGCGTATGCCGACTTTGGACGCCTAGAGGAAACCCATTGGGTAACCGTTGACCTGGCGTTTTAACTAAACGCCCTCCTACCCAACGCCAATTCAACAAATTTCTGGTCACATCCGCTATGCTGGATTCTGTATGCACACGCTGGCCTGTTGCAGTGCCGGCATTGTTGAGAAGCTTCTCTTTTGTGCTGGTAGCCTTTTTCCTGCTGCCAAATGCCGGGCTTGCACAGGTAGACGATCTCGTACACCAGCATATCCATATGCATGTACCGGTTGTCACAACGGCAGGTAAACAGGCCACTTTGACTTTTGCAGCACCCGCCAGCGCAATCAGCTACAACGGTGTCATTGTGATGGGTTCAGCAACTGGTGGCTTCGAGCGTGGGTTTGTCCGATTTGAAGAAGCGGGTGGCTGGAGCGCATGGATGCCCCTCACGTATCTGGAAGCCAGCACCAGCGAACGGTTTCTGGCGGGCTTTCGTGGCAGCGTTTATCGCAATAACGCAGGCTTCGAGTTGCGTTTTGATGTCGAGGCTGGCAACAGTGTTACCATTATCGACGCCGGCACCTTTGACAATCGCCTCGACAATGAAGGCTATGTAGCGCAAGACGTAGCACCTGCGCCTCCCATCAACCGCCCTGCAAGCCAGGCCATCATCCCGCCCAGCCTCATTCCAAGGGGCGAATGGGGTGCAGAATCTTTTGTTGGTAGCCCGGTCCCTCTGGCGAACCCAAGCTACAACCGGATGACGTTTCACCATGCTGCCTGCTGCGGTGCAAGTACATATGAAGAAGGGCTCGCCTCGGTAAAAGGCATCCAGGACTTCCACCAGAACGTGCGAGGCTGGAGCGATATCGGGTACCATTTCATTTTTGATCAGTCAGGCCGCATCTACCAGGGCCGGCCATTTCTCGACAACAGAACCAACCTGGACCGTGCCCCTGTGCTCGCTCAAGGCGCGCATGTTGGTGGGTTTAATACAGGCAACATCGGCGTAGCGGTGCTGGGCTGCTATCATCCTCCAGAAGGTGGAGGATGCCAGGATACCATGTCGCCGGCGTTACGGGATTCCGTTGTGACCATATTTGCCTACTTAAAAGAGCAATACGGCGTTTCTACAGAAAACCTGTTTGGCCACCGTGACCAGGGGTCAACCAGTTGTCCGGGCGACAACAACTATACCCTGCTACCGGCACTTCGCACAGAAATTGAAGCCCTTATTGTTTCAGGTAACCAACCTATTGCCTTTGCATCTTTGGGCGCCATGAACGCGGAAGACGGCGTCATCCAGCTTTCTTTTGCATTTGAGGAAGTATTTGATGTGGCCTCCTTCCGCGTGGATCGGGAAACAGAGACAACCGCTATAACCGTCTACTCCTCATCCGCACCGCCAGAAACAGGCTTTGAGGCGATGTTCACTGATGCCGCAGTCCCCTCTCCTGAACCTGTCCAGTACTCGCTTTATGCAGTGAGCACAACCGGCACCGAGCAACGCCTGGCCTCTACTGAAGCCAGCATTGTCAGTCCTGATGGATTTTTACTCGGAGAAAATTATCCAAATCCAGCCCAGGCCCGCACAACCATTCGCTATTACCTCAACCAGGATGGCATTGTGTCTCTGAGCGTGTATGATGTCCGCGGCAAACGGGTGGCCAGCCTGGTAAATACGTTCCAGGAACGTAATCAGTGGTATACCGCAACGCTTGATACCGATGGCCTCGCAAATGGCATCTATTTTTACAGGATACAGGTAACCGGCTTTTCAAGCATCATCTTTGACGAAACCCGTACGCTGTCTGTTGTGCGTTAGGGTGTATAAACGTCCAGATCTTTGCCCGACACAACAGCGCCATCGTAGTGCGCCTTTATTTCTGCAAGCATTTCTTCTTCAGATGCTCCCCAAAACAGCTGGTGATAAAGCACGAGCAACCCTGGTTTTGCGCGATTGGCAATTTCGGCCAACTCGATGGTAGACGTATGGCTGTCTTTATGATAGCGTTGCCAGGCCGCAGGCCGTGATTTGAATTGCTCAGCTGAATACACTTCATGCACAAGAATATCACATCCATTACACGCAGCAACCAACGCATCGCTGGGCGTTGTATCACCTGAGATGACAATCGACTTGCCGCCGGCTTCAAACTTATACCCAAATGCATGCGGCCATGAGCTATGCGGCACGGGAATAGGCGTTACCCGCACATGGTCGTCTTTATATACAAATCCTGTGTCCAATTCTGTGACAAGCACCTTGTATCCGACATCATCTCGCGGCTCCAGCCCATACTTCCTCATGGCTATGTCTTCACTGTATGCAGCCACAATATGATCGGTCATATCCTGAAGCCCCTCCGGGCCATAGACTTCCAGAGGTTGCCGGCGCTCCAGTACCCAGGGCGTGAAAATCAGATCGGCATATCCTGTGGTATGATCGGAATGTAAGTGTGTAAGAAATGCACGGGTCAGATTTTCCACTTTCAGGCCTTCAACGCCAGCTGCAGCCGCTGCTGCGGCACGGCGCACCACGCCAGGCCCGAAGTCAACAAGATAGGGCTGGTCGCCAACTACAACTGCTACGGCGGGGCCAAAGCGATCAGGGTCAGCATTGGGTGTTCCAGTACCCAATAACACAAGCTGCATGTGATCACCTGCCTGGCTATAGCCATATTGCGGCAGGATGAGAAGAATAGCGAGCGTCAAAAACTTTGAGATCATACGAGTTTGATGGATTCAACCAGCTTAAATTGTTGAATTTCACGGTTATCAGCCCAGGTGTACAGGGCCAGCTTATCAAGCGTAAGTGATACAACAGGCGGCGTAACAGAAGTTGCCCATACCGTCCCCACAGCCCGCAGCCTGTCGCTAGCACTTCGTGGCGGGCGTGCAACAGTAAGATGAGGCCGAGGCGTATATAGCGGTTCACGACCGGCAGCAGCAAGCACATTATCTCTGTGATACAGCATGTAGTTTACAATAGCTTCTGTGGCATTTACCAGCGTAAACGCATACGCTGAAGGTTTTTCTGGATTGCCAAATGGCATCATGGGGCCAAGTGTTGCGACCATCTGCCGCATGCCGACTTCCTGCGCCACCAGCCATGCTTTCTGTGCCACGCTGGCCTCAACTGCGCCCAGAAAAGCAAAGGTAATATGCAGGTCTACAGGGTTAAATCTTTTTATGCCGTATGGCACGTTCGTAATGACTTTCTGGTACCAACCAGCAGAATCAACAGGAAAACCAATAAACCAGTTTGGACTCATTTTTGTAGTCAGCAGCTGAATTCCGGTTGCTCTTCAAAATTGTCTGGCCGCATTACGCGGCGCTTCGCTTCCCTGGGCAATTTCTTTGATTCCGACAACACGATCAAGCATTTAGCTTAATATATATGGCATCGTATCTATTCCCCATCAAGCTTTTGTTGCTTCTGTGTCTCCTATACCCATCTACCGTAGCAGCACAGCGCAATTCAGACAGCAACAGTACTGCCTCAAAAAAGGCCATTGTAGTCAGTGGTGAACTCAAAAGGTGGCATCCTGTGACATTCACAGTAGATGGCCCAACGGTGGATGAGCAAGATGTAATAAATCCTTTTGCAGATTACAAACTTGAAATAACAATAACCAATGGGGTGACAACCCTGGTTATACCAGGCTATTATGCCGCAGATGGCAATGCCGGCGAGACCAGTGCCACTTCCGGCAATTTATGGCGCGCACATTTCTCGCCTCCTGAAACGGGCACATGGGACTATACCGTTTCTTTTGTCCGTGGCACCGATATCGCTATTGATGACACAGCCATCATAGATGAAACACTCATCGACGATGAGACAGGCAGTTTAGTTATAACAGATACAGATAAAACGGGTCGCGATTTTCGCGGCAAAGGTAGCCTCCGATATGTTGGTGAAGCATATCTACAGTTCGACAACGGCGACTGGTACATCAAAACCGGTATTGATAGCCCGGAAAACATACTCGCTTTTTCGGATTTCGACAGCACCTATACTGCGGATGGCAACGACTTTGTAAAAGACTACGTCCCGCACATCCAGGATTGGAACGCCGGCGACCCCACTTGGCAAGGCGGCAAAGGCAAAGGCCTCATTGGCGCAGTCAACTACCTTGCTGCCCAGGGCATCAACAGCGCTTTTATTCTGATCAACAACATTGGCCAGGAAGGCGACAATGAAGCATTGGGTAACGATGACGTTTGGCCGTTTCTGACTACAAAAATTTATGACCGCTACGACGTATCCAAACTCGAGCAGTGGAATATCGTATTCAAGCATATGCAGGAAAACGGTATTATGCTTCACTTTGCCCTGCAGGAAATCGACAATGACAAATTGCTCGACAATGGCGACCTGGGCCGCACGAGAAAACTGTTCTATCGAGAATTGATGGCGCGCTTCGGCTACCACAACGCCCTGACCTGGAATATAGGGGAAGAACTGCGCTCTGACCGCAACACAGAAGAACAGCGGCAATCGTATGTGGATTTCATTGCCTCTATCGACCCGTATGATCACGGGATTGTAGGTCACACCTGGCCCGGTGACGATGAGTACCTGGCCGTTTATGGCCCGCTGCTCGGGCACAGCACCTTTGATGGCATTTCCTTCCAGATCCATGACGGTCAGGATGGCACCGGTGATCTGAAAGTTTACGAAACCACCAAGGAGTGGTATAATTTCGCCAAAGGCGCCGGCAGAAAATGGTACATGACCATGGACGAGTGCTGTGGCTGGCAGACAGGCGTACAACCCTCAGGCGACGAATACAACCTCGACGACGTACGTGTTGACGTACTCTGGGGTAACCTGATGGCCGGCGGTAGTGGCTCAGAGTGGTTCTTTGGGGACCGCAAGCCTATCCAGTATGACCTCTCCACCGAAGACTTCAGACCCTTCCAGCTCATGTGGAACTACTCACGCTATGCTGGAGAATTCTTTCATAACTACCTGCCATTTACGCAGATGGAACCACAAGATGACCTCACGGACGACGAAGATCATCTTGTGTTTGCAGATCCCGGCGAAGTATACGCAATTTATCTCCGCGAGGGGCTTTCTCCTGATCTAGATCTGGCAGCAAACGTAGGTAATTACCGAATTAAGTGGTATAACCCTCGCACGGGGGGTGGCCTGCAGAATGGTACCATCAAATCAGTTAGCGGCGCCGGCGTCAAAAATCTGGGGTTGCCGCCACAGGCGGAAGAAGAAGACTGGGTGGTGCTCGTAGAAAATGTCGGCTTCAGCAACTATGCGCTGGCAGACTTCCAAACCACGCAGTCGGGCTCAAATCCACGTACCTACGCTTTCGATGCATCGCTTTCACAAAGCTTCGGCGGTTCGATTTCCAATTATGAATGGGACTTTGGCGATGGCGCATTTGCCACAGGCAGCAGCGTTGTGCATACCTATGCGCAATCAGGTACCTATCAGGTAAAAGTCACAGTAACTGATAGCCAGGGCAACACCGATGAGGCGCTCCAGCAAACCATCGTCTTCCCTGTTTTTGCCTCACCTGTTAATGGCTTGATGGGCGAATATTACGACAACCTGACGCTGTCGGATACACCTGAGACACGGCTTGATCCGCGAATCAACTTTATCTGGGGAAATAAAACACCAATAGCCAAGGTAGACCGAGACAGCTTCACCGTTCGCTGGAAAGGCCATCTTATGCCAGATCGCACAGACACGTACACGCTTCGTATCGAGTCTGATGATGCGCTCCGGCTCTGGATTGATGACAACCTGCTGATCGACAACTGGGAAAACACGGGCCTCGTGGAATCAAGTGTCGATGTAGCCATGCAGGCTTACTTCTTCCACAAAATCCAGATTGAATACCGGGAGAATGAAGGCACTTCGCACATCCGGTTTTTCTGGTCATCTTCAACGCTGGCTGAGCAAATTATCCCCGAAACGCACTTCTTCTATGATGCGTCGGAGACGCTGCCAGTAGAGTTAACCGGTTTTGATGCGCTGACAAACGAGGATTCAGTTGTCTTGCAATGGTCTACTGCATCAGAAACAAACAACGCCGGATTTGAAGTGGAGCGTGCCCTGGAAGATGGCAACGTCTTCGAGCGCATAGGTTTTGTCCGTGGTAACGGCACCACTACCGAAGCACAAACTTACGCGTTTACCGACAACGCAAAATTTGAAAACATTGAATACGTCACATACAGACTCAAACAGATCGATTTTGACGGCGCTTTTGCGTACTCAGATGCGATCCAGGTGAACCTGCCTGCGCCGGCTGCGCTTGCGTTGCACAAGAACTTTCCTAACCCGTTTAATCCAGTTACTGTGATTCGTTACGATGTACCACAAGCAGGTCCTGTGCGGCTTGCGGTGTACGACGCAACAGGTCGCCAGGTAGTTATACTTGTCGATAGCGAAGTGGCTGCCGGCCGGTACCAAACACACTTTGACGCCACAAACCTGGCGAGCGGCGTGTATTTCTACCGCCTGGAGACAACACGAACATCTATAACCAACACCATGCTGCTTGCAAAATAGCATGGGATCCGGGCGGTATGTCTACATGCTTCAGGCATGATATACAGCCCGGATCCATTTTTTGGCTTGACCCACCCGTAAAACAACTTTTGTTTTCATACAATGCAGCCGATTATTGATTAGGTAGCATCAGGTGATCTCTAATTATTCGTACGATCCTGAAGCACCTCCATCGGTATTGCCAAAACTGCCACGCTCGAGCTTTTTCTGAATAACCCTACCTGTTTTATGCATCAAAGATGGAAAACGATAATTGCCATCTGCCTTTTTTGCTTCTCAACACAAACAGTTTACAGCGACCCACACGTTGAATCTGCACAAAATCAGAATGTCACTTTATCAGGCGAATTAAAGCAATGGCACCCCGTTACGCTTGAAATAGAAGGCCCAACGGTGAGTGAAACGGACGCCATTAATCCGTTTTTCGATTACCGTGTTGAAGCCACGTTTTCGCTAAACGGGATTGATCATGTTGTGCCTGGCTATTTTGCAGGAGATGGCAACGCAGCAAATTCCAGCGTCGCCGCCGGCAACATATGGCATGCACACTTTACGCCACAGCAAACCGGTAACTGGACCTACACCGTAACCTTTGTCCGTGGTACCGATGTCGCCATTGATCCAACAGCCATCGTCGATGAAACCATACTTGCCGGCACGTCAGACAGTTTTACGATTACAGCATCTGACAAATCCGGCAAAGACTTAAAAGGACGCGGCGCGCTGCGCAATGTGGGCGCATCCTACCTGCAGTTCGATAATGGCGACTGGTATATCAAAGGGGGGACAGACAGCCCGGAAAACATCCTGGCATATACCGAATTTGACGGCACCTACAGCCTTGATGTCATCAATTTTGTTAAAGACTTTGATCCGCATATTCAGGATTGGCAGGCTGGCGACCCGGTATGGCAATCCAGTAAAGGCAAAGGGCTGATCGGTGCTATAAATTACCTTTCAAGCCAGGATGTAAACGCGGCCTTCATCCTTATCAACAATCTCGGCCTGAACGACAGCGAAGACGAAGGCAATGAAGATGTCTGGCCCTGGATCGACCCTGATACCCTCGACCGCTACGACGTTTCAAAACTCGCACAGTGGGACATTGTATTCCAGCACATGCAGGAAATGGGCCTTGTGCTACATTTTGCGTTGCAGGAAATCGACAATGATGTGTTGCTGGACAACGGCGACCTGGGCAGGGACCGCAAGCTGTTTTATCGTGAGATGTTTGCGCGGTTTGGCTACCACAATGGTGTTATCTGGAATATTGGAGAAGAGCTTCGTTCAGATCGTAATACAGATGCGCAACGCAAGTCATACATCGACTACATAGCCGATCTCGATGTTTACAGCCACCCAATCGTTGCCCATACCTGGCCGGGTGAAGATGAGTATAGCGCCATATATGGCCCGCTGCTTGGTTATCCAACATTTGACGGCATCGCATTTCAGATTCACCTGGGCTCAGAGGCAACAGGAGATTTGAAGGTGTACAACATTACGAAAGATTGGTACACCCAGTCTACCAATAGTGGCCGCAAGTGGGCCATTATGATGGATGAGTGCTGCGGCTGGAAGACGGGCGTGCGCCCCTGGGGTGACGAGTACAATCTCGATGAAGTGCGTCCTGACGTCCTCTGGGGCAACCTGATGGCCGGCGGCGGCGGCGTTGAGTGGTTCTTCGGCGATCGCAAGCCCATGCAATACGATCTTGCTACTGAGGATTTTCGGCTCTACAGTCTTATGTGGGCCTACACACGCCACGCCCGCAATTTCTTCTTCGACCATCTGCCTTTCACAGAAATGGCTCCCCAGACAGATCTGGCTGACGATGAAGACCATCTCGTTTTTGCCAACCCGGGAGAAATCTACGCCATATACCTGCGAGAAGGCGGTAGTCCATCGTTGGATTTAGCCGCAAACGTGGGCAATTATCGGGTAAAATGGTACAATCCCCGCAATGGCGGCGGACTACAGCATGGGTCCGTCACAACTTTTTCTGGCGCAGGAGTGCAGAGCCTCGGCAATCCTCCAACAGCAGAAGATGAAGACTGGGTAGTGATGGTCGAGAACGTAGGATTTACCGGTTATTCCAATGCAGTGTATACCTATCAGCAAGCACTCGACAATCCGCTCAAGCTGATGTTTGACGCTTCAGCCGCAGCCAGTGTGGGTGGCAGCATCGTATCTTACAACTGGGATTTTGGTGATGGCACAAGTGGCTCAGGTGTATCACCCAGTCATACGTATCAGAAAGCCGGCACCTTTCAACCTGTGCTATCGGTTACCGATAACCTCGGCAATACCGATGAATTTAGCATGCCCATTGCAGTGATTCCTGCAGCCGGGCAAGCCCAATCGGGTCTATGGGGAACGTATTTCAATAACACAACCCTGAGTGGCACTCCTGAAACCCGGCTCGACCCCCGTATCAACTTCAAATGGGGCAACGGCATTCCCATCCGGCTTGTTGATGAAGATAACTTTTCTGTTCGCTGGGAAGGCCATGTACTGGCAGACTATAGCGAAACCTACACAATACGCCTCGAAGCAGAGGACGGTGCGCGGCTTTGGATTGACGATGTGCTACTCATAGATACCTGGGCCAACGACGCGTATTCTAATACAAGCGTTCAGGTGGCCCTGCAGGCCGGCCAATTCAAAAAAATAAAACTTGAAATGGTGGCCAATACCGGCCGCGCAGATATCCGTCTGTTCTGGTCTGCGCCCTCGCTCGTAGAACAGATTATCCCTGAGCAGCACTTCTTTTATGCGCCGGACATTACGCTGCCAGTAACCCTTACCAGTTTCACCGGCCTCGTCGACGAAGAGTTGATCCATTTGCAATGGGAAACGGCGTCAGAATTGAACAATGCCGGGTTTGAAGTTCAGTTTTTGTCCGCCCATACATTGTTGCCCAATGAAGAGGCAGCTGCCACATGGCAATCCCTGGCATTTGTATCCGGTCAAGGGACAACAGACGCACCACATGCCTACCAGTACACTGTTGAAGGCCTTGCACCAGGCATTTATGACTTCCGGCTCAAACAGATAGACTTTGATGGCACTTTCATGCATACAGCACCGATCCAGATTGTCTTCCAGACATCGGGCGAAGTTGTACTACACGCCAACTATCCCAATCCCTTCAACCCGGTAACGCAAATTCGTTTTGAATTGCCAGTATCGGCTGAGGTCGACCTTTCGGTATTTGATGTTACAGGTCGAAAAGTTGCCGTGCTGGTGGATGGCCCTATGCAAAGCGGCCGGCACAGCGTTGCGTTTGACGGGCTCAATTTATCGAGCGGTACCTATTTCTACCAGCTACAGACGGGCAACTTGAGAATCACAAAACCGATGACGCTAACCAAGTAGCAGCAGACCAGGTGGCAGTAACAGCACAGAAATGACAGGACAAAAAAACAGGACAGCGATCCTACCCCTACGATCTCTGTCCTGTTATGAACGGATTTTCCCGGATGCGTTGAATGATATGACCGAGAAAAGAGAAGCTAGTACTTATTTAACAGTCTTGGTATAGCGTATTTACGGGGTTTTTGATGTGATATTCAGCAAAGCAGCTGTTTTTTCTTTCGCTATTTCAACTTTTGCGCGTTCCAGTGCATGCATCATTTCTTCTTTGGAGTAAGGCTTGCTCAAATAGTCATCCATTCCTGACTCTAAGAACTTCTCGCGATCACCTACCATTGCACGGGCAGTGACGGCGATAATCCAGGGACTTTGTTTGCCCTCCGTCATTGCACGGATGTGAGCTGTGGCTGCCTGTCCATCCATTTCCGGCATTTGGATATCCATCAATATGATGTCATAGTGTGCCTTTTCACAGGCCCATACCGCTTCCATGCCATTTGTAGCCTGGGTGACTTCGTACCCGAGTTTACCTAAAAAATGAGAGGCCAGTTTTTGGTTATCAGCTTCGTCGTCAACAACCAATACACGTGGCGTTTTGGGTGTGTGCTCTTCCTGTTTTGCTGTTGTGCTATCTTCGTTTTCACCTGCAAACTTGCGAACCAAAGCTCCTAACAGCTGGTGTAATTGCGCACCAGCAACGGGTTTCATAATACTCAGTGACACAATTTCCGGCTCGTAATGGTGTTTGCCATCATCAGAAAGCAACACAAGGGGCAAGGTACTGCCGGCCAACTCTCGGATCTGACGCGCTACCGACAAA
>JBCCIM010000068.1 GCA_039111535.1 Bacteroidota bacterium
AAGTCAAGTAGATAATAAACAAGGGCTTACAGTAAAGCACTTAAAGCGCCGGCAAGCCTTTCACGATGATGCCCGGACAGCCCTGCACAAAGCAAATGAACGCCTGGAAGATTTGATTCTGGAAGAACAAATGACCCGCGCAGATCTGATTCAGAAAAAGAGCGCGGAAGAAGCCTTGCAGAGTTTACACGACCAGGAAAAAGCAAATCATATCCGCGGCATGGAAACCGCAGAGAACAAACAAATCGAAGAACAGGCGCTCGAAAATTACCGCCGTAAAAAATTCGTTCATAAACAATGAAGAAAGCCATTATCGCCGTCCTGGCAACCGCAACCTTTTTTCTCGTAGGCACCTTTGCCACCTACTTTGCGATCCCCAAGTTTTCACCCGACATGGCTGAGCGCGCGCAATGGCGTGCAGACAGCATCCGGATGATGAAAGATGGAACGTTCCCGGACTCGCTATTGAATCCGGAAGACTATGACATGATTGATACGTCTCTCTTGGCCCGCCCCCTCAACACCATGCTCGTTGGTTTGCGCGATTCGCTCAGCCAGCTTCATTCTTCGCTCGGCAACGAGATGGAAAGCAAGGAAGCGCTCATGGAAAAAGTGAAAAGCATGGAATCCCGTTGGGAAGCGCTTCAAGCCAAGTACGATGAAGCCAAGTTGATGAGCGGCACCCTGGCAAAACTGGAAGACAACGAATTGTCAGCGCTGCTGGAAAGCCTCGAAACAGACGTTATTGAGTCACTTTACATCGAGGCATCTGCCAGAAACCGGACGCGCTTGCTTCAAATGATGCCGGCTGATAAAGCTGCCAGCCTCGTAAATACCCTGACCGCACCAGGGGTAGCCTTCTCAGCAACTGCTGCTACGGCAGCACCGGCTCCCGGCCTCCCCAATCAGTAAATCACCCCTGCGTGCAGATATAAAACCCCAGATCTTATGGCCAATGTCCCTTCTGTAGACAACAACCTCCCGATTATTCAGGCAGGCAAAGAGCCTGCTGCCGGTACAGACAACGAAGCCGTTGTTCCTTTTGGCCAGTTCCTTGCCCAGGAAAGCGAGCCTGAGCCAACGCATCGGCCTATCCAGTTTAAGGAGCAGGCCAACAAAGAGAACGAGGAGCAGGCGCCGGCGAAAAAAAACAAGCAGCTCTTTGCAGAAAAACTGGCCAAGCCGGCAAGAAAACTCCGCAGCCTGTTTAAATCAAAAACAGCAGCCAGTGCGCAACCTGAACAAGCTGTTGCAGGCAAATCAAAAGCCAGCAAAGCGAAAGCAGGCGTGACCAAAACAGCTGCAACGGGTATCGCAGCGCAAACAGCTTCTACTGTGCGCACAACAGCCAAATCTGTAGCCTTCAAAGCGTCTGGTAAAAGCTTGAGTGCCAGTACAGGTGCTCCGCAACTGCAGACGGGCAAAGCAGTGCTTACTACTGCCAGCAAAACCAATGGTACAGCATTGAGCACAACGTCTACCCGTAGCAAATCAGGCCAAGCAACACAACCGGTCAAAGGACAGCCTATTGAACTGCCTACTGCAAGTGCTGCCAGAAATGCCGCCGCTTCTGCAACAACAAAACCAGATACCCTGACGCAATTAAAAACGGACGTGAAGGCTATTTTCAACAGCCTCACGCCGCTCAAAACCTCGTCTTCTTCCCAGACAACCAACTTGCGGGCATTCAATCAACCCAAACAGCCAACGGTAACCTTGTCAACCGATCGGGTTAAGCCCATCCGATTGACAAGCAGCCCTGTTATCAAGGAATCCGCGAGCAAGGATGGCAAAACTACGCTTGCGCATCTGAAAGCCAGGAAGTCAACGCGCCTGGACACGAAAGGCAATGACCAGCAAGCAGATACCCGCGTTATTATCCGGGATACGGAAAGTAAAGGGGAAAGCCTCACACAGAAGGCAACTGCCGGTGCCAAGAAAGCCGGCAACATGGCCGCTCAGGTTTCTGCAGCGAACGAAGGGCTGGAGAAGCCAATTCGCATGAGCAAAAAGGCACGGTTACGGAGCCAGAAAAAAGCGCAACGCATTGCTCAAGCCAGGCAGCAGCAGGCACCTGTTGCCGGCCAGGAAACGCCTGGCGTTTTCAAAGATGTTGAGGCCATGCGGGAAACCATGCAAACCCAGCAAGCCACGTTACAGGCACAAACTACGGATAGCAGCCAAACGGATGCCTCATCTGCAGACAGTAACGCCAATAACCTGATGGGACGTAGCGAAGCAGCGGCACAACTGGCAAACACCAAAAGCACCGGCAAAGCCACACAGGCTTATGCAAGCCGCTCACTTTCATGGCTCAAAGCGCTTGCTGACCGCACAGGACAAATGAGTCGGCAAGATCCAAGCTGGAAAGTCCTCGAGATGAAACTCGATCGAGGAGATGGCCAGATGACCATTCAAGTGTCTCGAGAAGATGATCACGTATCGATTGCTGTGCAGTTCTCAGATGACGCCGTACGGGCACAGGCAGAATCACAGTCTGCGCACATTCGGGAAAGCCTGAAAGAACAGTATGGTGAAGATGTAGCCTTCTCTTTCACTAACCAGCAGAAATCTGACTTTTCGTCCTCAATGGACGAAAGGGCATCGCGCCGGCGCCGTTTGCGTGCGGATGTGATAGCCCAGGAAAAAGCCGTGCAAACACAAACGTATGCGCGGTCCAACCCGGACCAGCACATCTGGATCGGGTAACCCTGTACCCCAAGTAAACTACACACTTTTCACCCCAAAGAAATGGATGGAATCACAGGAATAAGCGGCGATTCAGCGGCCTCACTGGGAGCCCTGAACCAGACGGGCGAAGTGCTGGGGCAAGAGGACTTCCTCTTGCTACTGGTCACGCAGCTCAGCAATCAGGACCCCCTGAATCCGATGGATGGTCAGGAATTTGCGGCACAGCTGGCGCAATTTTCTTCGCTGGAGCAATTGATAACCATTGGCGATACCCTTGATCAAAGCAACGCGGTCAATGGGCTGCTCGCGCAGAGTATGAACTCTGGTGTTGCAGCCGGCCTCATCGGCAAAGAAGTGGAAGCTGAAGGCGTCGATCTGTTCGTGTCGGAAGGCAAGCCATCAGACATCAGCTACGAGCTGGGCGAAGCTGCTGCATCGGTAACATTAGACATCAAAAATGAAGCAGGTCAGGTGATCCGCACAATTGATGTTGGCAGCCGTGGCAAAGGCGAGCATGCGTTTAGCTGGGACGGCAAAGATGCTGATGGCAATGAAGTTGCCAATGGCAAATACAGCGTCGAGCTACACGCACAGGATACCGCGGGCAATGATGTGAGTTCACGGACCTTCATGAAAGGCATCGTGGACAAAATCACGTTTGGTCCGGAAGGCATTCTCGTCTGGGTAGGCCAGAGCTCAATTGCACTTGGCAATGTACGCAGCGTGGGCGGCACAGAATAACGCACACGACAAACGCTGGAGTTTACAATGAATATTCGCGACCTATCAAACCGGGTACAATCGGGACAGCCGGCTGTTCACGAAAAAGTCAGGCCGGCAACCGGGCCCCTGCGACGGAATGCCCAACACGCGCGGTTTGATCAAACACTTGAACAGGTACAGCAAAATCTCGATCAGCAAGCACAAGTTGTGCGGCTGTCAGCTCATGCTGTGCAGCGGCTCGAGGAGCGGAGTATCTCATTCACAAATCAGGAACGCAACGATTTAGGCCAGGCCATTTCCCTGCTAAACAACAAGGGCGCTCGTAACGCCCTCATTGTTCGCCAGGATGCGGCTTTTGTAGTCAACGTCCCCAAACGGACGATGGTTACTGCCATTAGTCAGCAAGAGCTGCAACAACGCGTATTCACGCAAATTGACAGCACCATGCTAATATAGGTTGCAAGTTGACAGTTGCTGGTTGATAGTTGTTGATCGTATTCAAAACCAGCAACCTGTAACCAGCAACCTGTAACCGGCAACCAACCTCTCTTCAACCCTCGGTGGGCCCTGGCCGCCGCACAGGCATAAGGACACCGGTACACGGCTGAACGACAGACGCCGTGATAAAACCGAAATAACATTATGATTCGTTCTCTTGGCAATGGGGTCTCAGGCCTCAATAATCATCAAATTAAGATGGACGTTGTTGGTAACAACATCGCCAACGTCAACACCATCGCGTTCAAAAAAGGACGCGTGACGTTCAATGAAGTCCTTGCACAGGAATACCTTGCATCGGGAAGAACGCCAGGTGGTGAACCAACCAACCCTTCTTTCGTCGGGCTCGGTATCCACGTAGGTACCATTGATCAGACCTGGACACAGGGGCCGCTGGAAAGCACCAATATCCCAACGGACTTCGCCATTAACGGCGACGGCTTCTTCGTAGCGCGCCGTGGCGCTGAGTTTCTCCTCAGCCGCGCCGGCAACTTCGTATTGAGCAAAAACGGCAACCTGATCAGCTCAAGCGGTCTCCCAATCCAGGGCTTCCCGATCGATCAGACAACCGGACAGGCTGACCTTACACAGCTGGATGACATCAGCATCGATCTGAACGCAAAAGCTTCACCGGTCTACACCTCTGCAATGACGGTTTCCGGTAACCTGGATGCGGCCCTTTCAGACAATGGCGGCGTAAATCCGGAGACGTTTGCCATGACAAGCTTTGTCTACGATGAGCAAGGCGCAAAACATAACGTAACGTATACCTTCACAAAAACAAGCGCAGACGGTGCAACACCCGACACGTACGATGTTTCTGTAGCAGGTGACGCTACCCTGCAGCCATTTGGTGCTGCACCAACAACCTTCTCGATTGCCTTCGGCACAGATGGTAACCTGGAATCTGTTGATGGTGTCGCGGTAACGGACCCCGCATTCAACCTTCCTGCATTGAACTGGGATACCGGCTTTGTAAACGAAACAGGTACGGATACAATCAGCATCGACCTGACGGGCCTTACCCAGTTCCGGGAAAACTCTTCAGCGATCGTTTCTGACCAGAATGGCAAGCCATCCGGCCAGTTTGTTGGTTTCCGCACAACCAACGAAGGCGTTATCCAGATGGATTTTGATTCCGGTCATACCGTTGATGTATACCAGATTGCCATTGGTAAGGTAGCCAACAACGGTGGCCTTACGCAGAAAGGTGAAAATGTGTACAGCGCAACCAGCGTATCTGGCAGTATCCAGTTCGGACGCGCCGGCAGCGAGATTGCTTCTGCGATCATCTCCGGTACACTCGAAATGAGTAACGTTGAACTCGCAACAGAATTCAGCGACATGATCAAAACCCAGCGTGGTTTCCAGGCCTCAGCCCGAGTCATCAGAACCTCGGACGAAATCCTGTCTGAAACCATCAACCTCAAGCGATAAATATACGCTGATTTAAGCGGTCTTTATGGCTACGTCCTGCACGCCTCGCGGTGTGCAGGACTTTTTTTTGTCCAGAAATTGCCGATACCGAGCACGCAATCCGCTATCACAAAGATGATCGCGTCTGACGGGGCGCTGAACATGAAGCATATCGACAGAGCGAGCCGCCCACCCGGCAGCTGCGACAGATTACACCGTATCGATTTTGAAATCCTGCGAGAAATAATCCACGAACACGCCGGCATCTTTTTTCAGGACAGCCGCAAACACGTCCTGCAAACCCGGGTTATGGTACGGCTCCAGGCACTGGGCATAGACTACTTCGAAGATTATATCGATTACCTGACCGACCCGGGTAACTACAGTGAAATCCTTCGCCTGGTTGATGCCATTACGCAAACCGAAACGGCCTTTTTTCGTACAAAAGATCAGTTCAGGTGCATCAGGGAGCAGCTTCTCCCTTGTCTCGAAACACATGCAACCCAAAGGGCCAGGATCTGGAGTACAGCCTGTGCTACAGGTGAAGAGGCCTACAGCCTTGCAATGCTTGTGGCCGAGGTTTTCCCCGCTTCAAAAGAGCGCCCCGAGATTGTCGCGTCAGACATCAACACCCAGGCCCTGTACACTGCAGAATGCGGGCGCTACAATGCGCGTGCAATGGAACCGGTACCGGCGGCGCTGCAAAACCAGCATTTTAGCAAATCTCCCGAAGGCTTCCGGGTAAGTGAGCAACTCGTGGATATGGTAACCTTCAAGCGCATCAACCTCGCAGATCGTACAGACATGATGCGGATGCATAGCGTAAACCTGATCCTGTGCATGAATGTGCTGCAATCCTTTTCGAAAGAAATACGGCAGAAAACACTCCAGGCCATCTACAATGCAATGGACGACAATGCATATCTGATGATTGGCGCCACGGAAACGCTTTACGGCCTCTCACACCCGTTTGTAGAGCTGAATATGGGTCCTGTACGGGTCTACCAGAAATGCGCTTAACCGCCTGCAGCAGGCACACAAGCGGTACGTAGTGCGCAAGAAAAAGGGGCCACTATCTGCCGACCATTAAGAATATTCCAAATACCTTAAAAACCCCGGCCTGCAGGGCTTAATCTTCAGTGTTGGCAACCGATATAAGAAGCAGCTTTTAAGCATTTTCAGAACTTTCTCGTTGAATAATCACAACCAAATGCGGTAACATTTTCCCTGTCCATGCACTGATATTTTCCGTTAATCTCCCGGCATTCGGGTTGGAAAAGCATTGTGCTACCAAGGATTCAGGTTTTTGTAAAATGGCCGTACATGGTATTCTCAGATTCTTGCCGACATGGAGAAATCAACCTTAGCTGGTGTAGGAACAGGTCTCCTCCTGATCTATGGCGCCATTTTCATGGGTACGGGATGGATTACGTTTTTCGACCCCGCATCTTTGCTTCTCGTAGTTGGTGGTACCGCAGCTGGTATGATGGTAACATTTACCTTCGACGAGCTCAAAAACGTTCCGGTAGTCTTTAAGGGATTTATGGGCTTCCAGGTACCAAATTACAGCACATACATCGACACCTTTGGCGAACTATCCAAAATTGCACGCCGTGAAGGACTGCTGGCGCTAGATCGTCAGATAGAAGAAATTGATGACACGTTCCTCCGCTTTGGCCTTGAGATGGCTGTAGACGGAATAGACGAACGAGAAATCAGCGATTTGATGGAGCAGAATGTAGAAACGGAGATGAAGCTGCATAACTTCTGCGCCAAATTCTTCAACGCTGCAGGTACTGCCTGTCCGGCTTTCGGGATGATTGGCACGCTCATTGGTCTAATCCAGATGATGGGTAACCTTTCAGACCCTTCTCAGATTGGTGCAGGTATGGCCGTTGCCCTTGTAACAACGTTCTACGGTGCACTCATTTCGAACCTGATGTTGCTTCCGTTTGCAGCCAAAAAGAAAAATCAGATTGTTGCACTTTCTCAAGCAAGAGAAATTGTTAAAACCGGCGTCCTCGGCATTGTGCGTGGCGACAGCCCGAGCATGATCCAGAAGCGGCTCCAGTTGTATCTCTCCGAAGAAGAACTGAACGCTGCCACAGCTGAGACAGCTGAAGTAGGCGCTGCATAATAACTGAATTGTTGACAATCTGGCCGTTGCCGGCAGCAACAGCATCATTCGAAGCAAGGTTGCGCCGGTAACAGAGTACCGCCAGACGCACAATAAAACCTGAGCTGAAGCAATGGCTGAAGAAGAAGATGACGAACCAACAGCCCCTTTCTGGCTGACGACATATAGCGACATGGTTACCCTGCTATTGACGTTCTTTGTAATGATCGTGGCGATGTCGGAAATCAAGAAGGCTAATCTCATGGAAGCCATGAGCTATTTCCAGGGACGCACAAGCGTTTTCCAGAATTCGCAGCCGATACCGGCTGTACCGCAGCCTTCTAAAGATACCGAGTCCCAGGACAAAGGCCGGCAGGTTGAGTCTTTGATGAACTTCATAGAAAGTGAAAACCTTCAAGACAAGGTGCAGATCAACTATGAAGAAGAGTCCATGCACATTGTCATCACGGACGAAGTCATGTTTCCAACGGGGAGTACAGCGCTGCAACAAACAGCACAGAAAGTACTTGCCCTGGTGGCACAGGCATCGCCCGATTCCACGGAATCGATTACGGTGATTGGGCACACAGACAATGTACCAATCCGCACGGCACAATACCCGTCGAACTGGGAGCTTTCAGCTGCACGCGCAGCTTCTGTTGTGCGTTTCCTGATTGATCAGGAAGGCAGCCTTTCTCCAGAGAAATACCAGGCTATTGGTAAAGGAGAATTTGAACCTGTTGAAAACAACGACACCCGGGAAGGACGCGCACGAAATCGAAGAATCGAACTTCTAATCAACTGGAAATCATGGCAGAATCAGACGCCGTCGTCGAAGGAGCGGAGCCTACCAGCCCCGTAGAAGACGCAGAAGGCAAAAAAGATAACTCATTGTTCATGCTCATCCTGATCCCGCTGATGATTGTTTCAGCGGTAGGTGGTGGGTTCCTTGCGTATTCGCAGTACCCGATGCTGGTCGAAATTGCTGAAACCATCAACGGCACGGGCGAAGAAGAGGAAGAAGAAGCCCCGCTTGAGTTTGGTGAATTCATGGAACTCTCCAACATCATCGTGAACCCGGCCGACTCGGAAGGCCGGCGCCTCTTGATGCTCAGTGTGGGGATGGAAACAGCCGAAGCAAGCATCCTTGAAACCGTCACAGCGCGTGAAATGGTTGTTCGCGACACCATCATCAAAATTCTTGGCACAAGAACTGTAGATGAGCTCGCTAACATAGAATCACGTACGGCACTCAAAGATGAAATCAGGCTTGCGGTGAACGGCATTCTCACCGAAGGAGAAATCAACCGCATGTACTTTACACAATACGTCCTTCAGTAGCAGTAGCCCTCAAATCACCCAATTCGTTTCTCTCAGACCGACACCCCAGGAAAGAGTACATGGCTAAACAACTAAACCAACAAGAGATCGATGCACTGATCGGCGCTGGAGACGACGTCCAGACGCAGCGGCTTGCCAACGATCCGCTGCAAAAGTTTGCACAGGCCAACCAGGAAAAACTGGTCTATACCTACAACTTTAAACGCCCTCGTCTTTTCTCTCAGGATCAGATGCGGGTTTTGAACCAGGTACACGAAGCCTTTGCACGCGATCTTTCGGTCTACCTCTCAGCGCAATTGCGCACCATCGTAGACATCACATTAACCGCGCTCGATCAGGTGCTGTATTCGGAGTTTGTGATCTCCAGTGCACCTCCGTCGGCGCTGTTTGTTATTGATATTCTAGAAACAAGGCACCAGGCGGTCATCGAACTCGATCCCCGGTTTGTTATTTTCACGGTTGAAAAACTGTTTGGCGGATCTGGCGAGTTCATGAAACGCCCCCGTGAGACTTCTCAAATCGAGCAGCGCATTATGGCCAAGGTTATGACCCGCGCCTACGAAGAGCTAGAGAGCGCCTGGGAGCAGGTCACCGAACTGAAATTCAGCGAATCCTCTTTTGAATCAAACGCTGAATTTGTACAAATCATCCCCGGCTCAGAGCCGGCCATCGTGGCAACCTTCGAGGTAACCGTCTACGATCAGCGTTCCTTCATCAACATCTGTTATCCTTATCTGTTGATGGAAGACGCCCTCGACAAAACAGGCATGACCCAGCTCATGGCCACTGCCACGTCCGACACCTCTCCGGAAGAGCGCAAGAGTTATGAATCCAACATCCGCACCATGGATGTGGAAATGCGCGCTGAGCTCGGACATACAAATCTATTATTAAGCGATCTGATGCGCCTTGAAGAAGGAGATGTCATTTTGCTTAATCAACGAAAAGATGAACCGATAAAGGTTTATATAGGCGATGAAGTCAAATTGAAGGCTGCTCCGGGCAAAGCCGGCAATCGCCGTGCACTTCGCGTAATGAATGTTCTCAACATCGACACCCCAATTAAGGAAGATGAGTCAGTCTAAGTTACAGGTCTATACCGCAGAAGCGACCCCGATCCTGGAAGCGTATTTCAACACGCTCCTGGGGCAGGAAGCCAAGTTTTCCATGGGTGCAGCTACGGAGGCCGCCGTTGATCAAATTAAATCGGATGCCTTTACGTCTTTCTCTATCGTAGGCACACCCGAAAATGCAAATCCGTTTGTTGTCCAGCTCAACCCAGAGTGGATCCCTGTTATTTCCAGCGCCATGGTTGGCCGCGAAATGACGCCATTCGAAGAAGGTGTATTTGACCTTGCCGGTCAGATCATCTCGCAGGGCTATGAGACGCTGCAGGCAGAGCATACTGCCTGTGCTAACTTCCCAACAATGCAGGCCCAGCCGCATGCCCCTGGCACCTGGGAGCCCGAAGAAAGTCTGCCGGCAACATTCTGGCAGCTCAGCTTCGAATTGACTGTGGACGAAAAGGCCCTTACAGGTAACCTCTTCCTCCCTGCGCCGCTAGTCGAACAACTGCCAGACGCACCAGCAGCAAAACCTGCAGCAGCAACGCCTGCTGCAAAAGCTGAAGATATTGGCGTATCATCTGCCACGTTCCCCGATTTCGGGCGCGAACAACTCAATCAGGATGGCTCGGGCAATTTCGATTTGCTGGCAGAAGTTGAGTTAAATGTAACCGTTGAGCTTGGCCGCAGGAAAATCCCGCTTTCAGAAGTGCTCAAGCTGACAACAGGCAGCGTTATCGAGCTCGAAAAACTGGTAGGCGAGCCGCTGGAAATATTCGCCAATGGCCGGCTGATTGCTGAAGGAGAAGCGGTTGTCATTGAAGAGCAGTTTGGTATTCGTATCACAAATCTTGCGTCTTCAAAACTACACGCCAAAGCGCTGGCATAATGCAACCTGGGAGCCAAATCCCAGGTGATTGAGTGGCAAGAAATTCGCAGGAGTTGCGTGCAGGCACACAGACATTCGTTTTCACGTGTGCCCCACATCAACTCCTGAATTTTCTGCCTCATCATGCGCAATATCTTCCCTGTTTCCAGGCGAAAGGACAAACCCCGTACAACGGGAAATCAACTCTTTAAACGTTCTATCGCGCTGGGTGCCGCACTCTTGCTCCTCTGGGTAGCGCTTACGGTTATGCCCAAAGCAAGTATTGCTACCGAACCTGTTGTCATTTCCGATGAAGCCGGCACTGTTGCAACCTCTGCAACAGCTTCAACCACCACAACCGACTCCCCATGGGATCTTGGTAAAATAACTGCCGGCCTGTTGCTCGCCGGATTGCTTGGCTTTGCCACCTATTGGCAGAAGAAGCAGTCCAAACAGCAAATACACGCCGGCAATTTGAATACCCTCGGGAAACTTCAACTCGGCCCCGGACAACTTGTGCACCTGGTACAATGCGGCGAAGAAGCCGTGCTTGTAGGCACTAGCAACAACCAGATCACGTTGCTGCACCACTTCTCCCGACAAAACCTGGCAAAACCCGCCCCCGCGGCAACGCCAGCTATTCCAGCACCAACGTACAGCAGCCCGAGCACAACGGCTGCAAATAACGATAATTTTGGCGTCCTGCTCCAGCAGCAAAACCTCCTTTCTACCGCCACGCTGGACGTTATCACAAAAGACGCCCTAAAGCCCGTACCCCAATCATGACAAATCGCTTCTGCCGCACCAGCCTGCTGATGTTATTCCTCATTGGTATCGTGGCTTTTGTACGGGTTGATGCCGTTTATGCACAGGCTCAGCCTACACAACCAACCCCAACATTCAACATCCTGCCCCAATTACAAATCGGGCAAGACGACGAAGAATATGCACTGCCGATTCAGTTGATTCTGCTGATGACGGTGCTTTCTCTGGCGCCGGCCATCGTTATCATGACAACCAGCTTTACCCGGCTTGTTGTTGTATTTGGTCTGCTCAGAACCGCGCTCGGTACCCAGCAAGCGCCCCCCAGTCAGCTTATATCCGGACTGGCCATTTTCCTGACCTTCTTCATCATGTTTCCCGTCTTGAGCGAGATCCACGATGATGCACTGATGCCGTACATCGCCGGCGATATTTCGCAACAGGAGGCTTTTGACAAGTCGGCCGCCCCGTTAAAAAAGTTTATGCTGACCCAAACGCGCGACAAAGACCTCACGCTGTTTATGGACCTCGCACAAATCAACATTTTCAATTCAACAGATGAGGTACCGATGTACGTACTCATCCCGGCCTACGTGATCAGTGAACTGCGTATTGCGTTTCAGATCGGATTTATGATCTTCTTGCCCTTCCTGATTGTAGACCTTGTTGTTGCAAGCGTCTTGATGGGTATGGGGATGATGATGCTCCCTCCTATCATGGTTTCGCTACCCCTCAAACTACTGCTGTTCATTCTTGCAGATGGTTGGTACCTGATCGTAGAGTCAGTCGTTCGCGGTTACTTTGGCACGTAAGTCCCGGATGGCAACACTTCTTTTCTCAAGTCTTAATACTCCAGGCATATCATGAATACAGACGTAGCCCTTTTCTGGGTACAGGAAGCGATACAAACAGCCATTATGCTCATCGGCCCCCTGCTGGGGACAGCGCTTGTCGTTGGTTTGGCCGTGAGTCTTTTTCAGGCCATCACCTCCATTCAAGAAATGACACTGGCCTTCATCCCCAAGATTCTTGCGATTGCGCTCATCCTGCTTTTCTTCTCCTCGTGGATGCTTGAAGTGTTAACAGACTTCACAACCAATGTGATGAATTTTATCCCGCAAGTCTCTCGCTAATCCCCTCATGGGTGACGGCTCAATCCACCTTGTGCAGGTACCCGCCTGCTGGCAGATGTGTCCATTCTAGATCCTGAATACATCCTTTATGCATTCCTGGTTTTTGTACGAATCGGGGGGCTGATTTCGGCTGCACCATTCTTCGAGCAGAAGTTTGTGCCCGTAAAAATCAAGGTGCTTTTCGCCCTTTCGGTTGCGTATGTGCTTGTGGGGCTGGTCCCTCGCCCGGAGGGACTGCCCGTTACTGAGCCCGTAGCCCTTACCTACTATGTAATTATAGAGTTGCTTACAGGCGTCACCATCGGGTTTGCCGCACGGTTTGTGTTTTTCGCTATCCGCTTTGCCGGCGAATTTATTGGCTTTCAGATGGCCATCAGTATTTCTCAGGTTATCAGTCCGGCAGACGGTCAGGCATCAAACCCGATCAGTAACCTGCTCATGATGACCTTCACCCTCGTTTTTTTATTGCTCGATGGTCATCACAACCTGTTTCGCGCGCTCATGCTCTCCTATGACGTCATTCCCTTAACCGGCGCGAACCTCGCCATGCCCGGCAATCTTATGCTGAGCTGGACCGGTGAGTTGTTTGTCGTTGCCATCCGCCTTGCTGCGCCTTTCATGATCACCATCTTTCTGGTAGACATGACCCTCGGGATTTTTGCCCGCGTGGCACCGCAAACCGAAATTTTCTCGATGAGCCTTTCACTGAAACTCGTCGTTGGCTCCTTTCTGCTTTTCCTCTACATGAAAAACTTCTTCCCAGTAATGCCCGACCTCGTCGACCAGATGGGTGAGGACTTGCTTGAGATGATCGACATCATGAAACCAAACTAGCCAGGACTACCGATATGCCAGGCATAGCGAGGTTCATATGTACCCAGGCCCATGCGCCAGCAGCACCATCTGCCCTAAACCAGAGGCACCATGAGTGAAAAAGACGAACGCACTGAAGACCCCACTGCGCGAAAGATTAGCCAGGCGCGTAGTGAGGGTCAAGTATTCCGGTCGCAGGAACTCCTTTCCGTTGGAATGCTCCTGATTGGGGTAACGGTTCTGGCCTTTGGTACCCCCTGGGGAATTCAGCGGCTGCAAAATATCATGTCTTCGATTTTGCTCGCTTCCAACACCACAGAATTGGATATCTCTTCGTTTCAATCGCTGGTTATGTCGCTTGGAACGCAAGTCGTACTCGTCCTCCTCCCCCTTATGGGTGTCCTGATGATTTCAGGCATTCTACTCAACGTAGTGCAATTCGGGTGGAATTTCTCCTTCAAGCCGCTGATGCCAAAAGCATCCAAAATAAACCCGGTTTCAGGATTTAAACGCATTTTTTCGGTCCAGGGACTCTTTCAGTTCTTCAAATCCTTTATGAAAATCATCATTGTGCTGCCGGTTGCTTACCTGCATATCGAAGGGTTGATAGAAGAAATTGTAGTACTGCACAGCCAGCAAATGGAATCCATCTTCCAGATTACGGGAGGTTGGATTGTAGGCCTGTTTTTGAAGGTAATCCTTGTATTGATTGTACTTACCGTGATTGATTTTGCATACGAAAAATGGAAGTTCAAGGAAGATCTGAAGATGACCAAACAAGAAGTTCGCGATGAGCGCAAACAGACGGATGGTGATCCAAAGATCAAGAAAGAACGCTTTAGGCTTGCCTTGAAGCTACTACGCCGGCCCCGGCTCGATCATGCGGTACTCAAATCGGATGTTGTAGTGACCAACCCGACACACTTTGCTGTCGCCCTGAAGTACGACGCAGACGCTGCGCCAGCACCTCGGGTAATGGTAAAAGGGATTCGAAAAAGGGCACTCCGCATTCGTCAACTGGCACTCGACAACAACATCCCGGTGATCGAAGATCCGCCCTTGGCGCGGGCTTTGTATAGGAGTGTATCGGAAGAACAGGAAATTCCTGAAGAACTTTATCCGGCAGTCGCAACCATCCTCGCGGCAATTTACAGAAAGCGCAAGAAAAGCAAATCTTTACCGAGCGCCTGATTCATTTCCAGTAACTTTACTTAACGCCTCAAGGTCTTGTCAACACTTATAAGTCCCAACCAATTACAGGAAGAGAAAGGCTTCCAGCTGTTTAACGGCGAAGGCTTCATTGCCATGGGCATGATCCTCATCCTCTTTGTGATGGTGGTGCCGCTGCCCACGTTTGTGCTCGACTTGCTGCTTGCAACAAACATCGCCCTTAGCCTCGGCATTCTGCTGACCTCCTTTTATGCACGCCGGCCTCTCGATTTTGCAATTTTCCCGGGCCTGTTGCTGATGACGACCCTCTTCCGCCTCTCTATGAACGTCGCCTCAACGCGACTCATCCTGAGCGAAGGAGAAGCAGGACAGCTTATTAGCGCATTTGGTGAGTTTGTGATTGCCGGCAACTACGTTGTGGGTACCATCATCTTTCTCGTCCTTGTCGTGATCAACTTCGTGGTTATCACAAAGGGTTCAGGCCGTATCGCCGAAGTAGGCGCCCGATTTACACTCGACGCCATGCCTGGTAAACAGATGGCCATCGACGCTGAGCTAAATGCAGGCCTCATCGACGAGTCAGACGCCCGGCAGCGCAGGGAAGACGTCGCCCGCGAAGCAGACTTCTACGGCGCAATGGACGGTGCAAGCAAGTTTGTCCGTGGGGATGCCATCGCCGGCCTGGCCATTACCGCCATTAACATCATTGGTGGCCTTGTGGTGGGCATGGTGCAACTCGGCATGTCGTTTAACGACGCCGGCAGCACTTTTATGCTCCTGTCTATTGGTGACGGCCTTGTTTCGCAGATTCCTTCTCTCCTCATCTCAACCGCTGCCGGCCTTATCGTTTCTCGCGCCAGCAACGAAGCAAATTGGGGTGAAGAATTCAAATCACAGCTATTCAACAAGCCGCATCCAATTCTGCTGACAGGCATGTTTCTGTTTTTCATGGGGCTTGTACCCAGCCTGCCGGTGCTTCCTTTCTGGCTCCTGGCTGCTGCCATCCTTCTGCTTGGCCGCAACCGTGTTAAACATATGGAAGACCAGGAGACATCGCCGGCATTGCTGCCTGAGGGCCAAAAACAACTTGAGGCCCCCGAAACACCAACAGATTTGTTACTGGTTGATCCGCTCGAACTCGAAATTGGCTATGCCCTGATTTCGATTGTTGACCCGAGCCAGCAAGGTGACTTGCTCGAACGCGTACGTATGTTGCGCCAACAGCTCGCTCTCGAGCTCGGCCTGGTCATACCACCCATTCGTATTCGCGACAACGTGAGTATGGGTGCCAACCAGTACACCATTAAGCTCAGGGGCAACCCGATCGGAGAGGGTGAGGTAATGCCTGGCTATTACCTGGCCTTGCTCTCCGACGACATTAAAAACCCGCCGCCTGGTATCCATGTGAAAGACCCAACATTTGGGTTACCAGCAATCTGGGTAGCAGAGCGCAACTTACCCGAAGCAGAGCAACTCGGCCTTACTGTTGTAGAAGGGCCGGCGGTTATTACAACGCACCTGCTGGAAGTACTCCGCAAGAATGCGTATAAACTGCTCGACAGACAGGAAGTGAAGAAGCTTGTAGATAAAGTGGGTGAAAGTTCGCCCGCTCTGGTGGAAGAACTTACCCCAAGTCTGCTCACCCTTGGCTCTATTCAGAAGGTACTTAAGCGCCTCCTGCAGGAAACTGTGCCCATTCGGGATCTCATCACCATTTTTGAAGCCATGGCCGATCACGCCATTCAAACCAAAAATATCGATGTTCTTACCGAATACACACGCGCTGCACTTGCTGCAACGATTACCCGACGATTTGTTGGCGCGGATGGAAAGGTACATGCCTTTGTACTGGCTGTTGAATTGGAACAACACTTGCTCGAGAAGGCCCAGCAAGGAGAGCTCAACCCGAGCACCCTTTCTCTGGACCAAAATGATGTCGACGCCCTGATCAAAGAAGCAGATCGTCTGACGAAAAAGCTTATCAGCCAGGGACACGCGCCGGTACTCCTCACATCGCCGGTGATTCGTGCCACCCTCTTCAACTTCTTTACGCCTGTACTCTCGGATATTACAGTGCTCTCATACAATGATCTCGTGCTTGATGTATCGGTCGAAGTGGCTGATCAACTGCAAATAGCAGAGACCTATGCAGAAGCCTGATAATCGGGGAGAAACCGGAAATTAGTAAGATTACATTGCATATCGATAATAGGATCGCATTTCATGAAAGTTAAAACTCTTACAGGCCCCAGTATTCACGCCGCACTTATTGAAGCACGCCGGCTGCTCGGCGACGACGTGGTTCTTCTTGAATCTATTCCTGCAGAAGGAGATGCGCCGGCGCGAATTACCGTCATGGTAGATGTGCCTGCACCCGCGCAGCGACAACAAGAAACACCTGCCTATGCCGAAGCAGGCCAGGCCGCGCAACCCCAGGGTTATGGGTATGCACGCGCTGCACAGGGCGGTGTAATGACTGCACCGCGCACAGCAAATTATTCCACGCAGCATGCCAATTTTTCCGGCAACAATACAGCCTTTGGGCGCAAAGGAGATGGCCGGAGGAATACAGCCCTGCAGTCGTATTCGCATGGCCTCACAACTGCGCCACGCAAAGACCGGAATGCATTGTACGCTCCCGAAGGAAGCAACCTGCCAGCTAAAGCTGATCAGTTTCAGGACGTACTGGAATCTCAACTCCAACTCATTCACAACCGGCTCGACCAACTCGATCGGAAATTTGAAGGCGCCATCATTGGTTCTGGCATTCGGTGGGCATCACACGAATTGTACGCAAAATTGCTACGCCAGGGCATGCGGCCAGCTACCGTAACGCGGTTCTTTGAGCAACTCGTTGAAAAAGGATTCGAGCCCAACCATAACCCCCAGAAAATTCGCTGGGCGTTGGCACAGGTGATCCGAAACGGCCTTAAGATGGCTACCCCAAAGCGGTATTCCGGCACGGTGATGTTCATTGGTCCGAGCGGCGCCGGCAAAACTTCGTTGCTCCTTAAAGCAGCAACACACCCAAGCTTCTTTGGCCGGCACAAAGCCACCGTTATTTCCATTCTGCCGGAAGAAGGCTCAGATCTGCCTTACCAGAATCCGGCAGAACTGTATTCGCGTTACGGGATTTCGGTTCAAACGGTACGCGACATTGAACAAATGAATGAAGCGCTCGACAGGGCAGAATCGTTTGACCAGGTGCTGATTGATACACCGCCGATGCCTGTACACGAAGCCGGCGCACGTAAGATGCTGCTGCACTTGAAGCGACTTGTCGAGCCGCTGATGCCAATCCAGATTCACATGGTGCTCAATGCAACCCGCGCCCTCGATGAATTTGACACGTCATACCTGCAGCGGCTACCGCTCAGAACAGACGCCATAGCCTTTACACACCTCGACGAAACCCGTTGCCTCGGCCGTATTGCCGAATGGATCATGGAAACGAAATTGCCCGTGCAATTTGCGTCTTCCAGCCCCAAAGTACCGGAAGGCGTCGGAGCGTTTACCCCGAGCTGGTTTGTAGAAGAGATGATGCGGATCCTCTAACAGATTTTGTTACGAGCATATCCATACCGGGTGCCTGAAGTTACCCCGCAGGCGCCAGTTTTATTGCATCATCCAACCCTATGAATATGAAGCTACAATCTACAACGCTGACCATTGCCAGTGGAAAAGGCGGTGTTGGCAAAAGCGTCGTATCCGTAAACCTGGCTGAGACCCTCGCTGCACTTGGTTACCGCGTAGTCCTGGTCGACGTAGACCTCGGACAGGGCGCATGCTCCCTGCTGCTTAATGAGAGTCCGGACGCCAGCGTAATGGACTACGCCCGACACACTGTACTGAAAGAACAGGTTTTACATACAACAATGTCGGGCATCACCCTGATACAGGGCGCACTCGACCCGGGTTTTGCCGGCGTTCACCTGCAAAGCCTCTTTGAAAAGCTCGACAGCCTCATCGCGTCGCTTCAACAGACCCATGACTTTGTCCTTATCGACACGCCGGCTGGAACAGAAGGTGCCGTGCGATGGGCACTGGATAAAGCAGATCTTGGCATCCTCGTGCTCGTTGGTGAACCAACAGCCATTTCGGATGCCTACCGTCTGGCGCGTATGATTTGGGATATTGCACCAGATTATCCCCTTGGTGCCATCGTGAACTTTGCAGACACTGAAGCAGAGGCACGAAGCATCGCAGATCGATTTGGGAAGGTTACCGAACATTTTACAGGCCGGGTAACAAAATACCTTGGCTGGGTACCTTTTTCCGCTCAAATACGCAGATCTGTGAGCAAGCAGACGCCGGCAGTCCGAAGCGAAGGTCCAGTGCAAAAAGCTTTTCAGTCTTTGGCGCACAATCTGACGCAGGACGCCCTCTTTTCGCCGGCTCTCTTAAGCATGAACTAAACGGAAGCGCATTCTCGCGCCACACAGTCCATTGCTGGCACACATCTTGAATACCTATACCTAAACCTCAAATTAACAGACACTTATGCGTGCATTATTTGTCCAGATCAGTGGCATAGCAGGTGTGCTTACGTTCCTGAATAACCTTTGGCATAATGCTTCTGTCGAGCGAACGGTTTTTTTAAGCCTGGCCGTTGGCTTATCCATTTATTTCGTCCTGACCATTGGCGACAACGTCATTAAGCAAATCCTGAGTCAGCCGGTACCCAAAGTACCCGAAGACGCGAAGGTCAAGAACGAAACCCTGGGTAACAGCGCTCCTGGCACGCCGACAAGACGTCCGGCAAAGGCTTAATTCCTCCTGTACTTGCGATTAACACAGTAACTGCCTCATGGCATTGTAAACCCGTGCACTTCTCATGGCCCAAGACCTCCAAAGCCTCGCAGCCCAGCATGCAGAAACACCCTCTCCTAAAAACAGAGAGTCAGTAGTCGTTGCGGCCGTTCCGCTGGTACGATCGCTGGTAGGCCGGCTGAGTATCCCCGACCATCCCCTCGCCTCCCGAGAGGACCTCGAAAATGTCGGCCTACTCGGCCTCCTGCAGGCACTGGATGGATATGATCCGGAACGTGGTACCCCGTTTGTTTCTTATGCATACGGCAGGATCCGAGGCGCCCTCGTCGATTACCTCCGCTCCATTGATGCGCTTCCCCGCGAGCGTCGCAGACAACTGGCTGAAGCCCAGCAAGCGGTTGAAACACTCCGGCAAATGCTCGGCGCAGAGCCCGACGATCACCAGGTAGCTGAACACCTCGGCCTGAGCCTGATCGATTACCACACCTTGCTCACAGACGCCCAGTGTCGTTTTGCACTTTCGCTGTACGACACAGCCAGCACGGAAGGTGAGCAAACCGTTGTGGAAACCATTCCAAACGATGAAGCCCTCATTGCATTTGATCGGGTAGATAAAGCGTCGTTGCACGCTTATATCGGTACACTGATCAAAGACCTCTCGGAGCGTGAGCAAACGATTCTGGCGCTTTATTATTACGAAAACCTTACCCTGCGTGAAATAGCCGGCCTGCTGGGCCTCACGGAAGCACGCATTTCCCAAATCCTCGGTAAGGTACTCCTAACCCTCCGTACCCGCCTCGCAAAAACCAAGTCTTTGGCTACATAAAGAATCCCTTTCGTTTTAGCGGAAATTGACCGCTGTGATGAATATCGAACACCGAACAAAGAATTTTGATTATTGAAGGATAGACCTTCGACATTCAAAATTCCTTGTTCGGTGTTCTGCGGTTCATCAAAACCCCCTGCCCTGAGATGAAATTTTGACGCCGACGAACAAATCGGGCAATCGTGCCGTATATTGCCGGTCTTTTTATAGGTCCATAAATAACTGATTGTTGACGAGGTCTCTCTATGGGATTGATGACCAAAATGCGGGAGAACACGAAGTATGTTCTCTACTTTGTAGTAGTAGCGTTTGGCATCCTGTTTATGCTGCAAGATGCCGGCACTTTTGATATGGTGGGTTCTAATACAGCCACGGAAATCATCAAAGTGAACGGCCAGCCTATTTCTTACGAACAGTACAGAAACGTACTGGACAACCAGACGCGCCTCTACCAGAGCCGTACGGGAGAAAGCATGACGCAGCAGGCGATGGATAATGCGCGGGACCAGGTTTACAACCAGTTGGTTGACGGTCTCCTGATCGAACAGGAGATGGAACGCCTTGGCATCAAGGTAACTGACGGTGAGTTGGTTGACCTGGTACTTGGTGATAACCCCCACCCCATGGTTGTAAGTACGTTTAGCGACGCCACAGGCAACCTGGATCGCAACCTGCTCCAAAGCTTTCTTGATGATGAAACTGCAAGCCAGCAGTGGACAATGTTGGAAGCCCAGTTGCGCGATACCCGTCGGCGGGAAAAACTCCAGAAACTAGTAGAAGCCACGGTGCGCGTCTCAGAAGAAGATGTGTTAGAAGAGTACCGCAAAAACAACCTTAAAGTTGATACGCGCTTTGTAGCGCTCCGGTACGCAACCGTCCCAGATGATTCTATTACTTTTAGTGATAGAGATCTGCGTAGCTACTACGACAATAATAAAGAAGATTTTAGCCGTAAAAAGTCGTTTACGCTCGATTACGTCTCTATCCCGAAGCTGCCCTCTACCCAGGATACGCTCACCATTATGGATGAGATGGAAGACTTGAAAACCCGATTTGCTGAAGCTGAAGATGATTCACTCTTCCTTACCCGGTTTGCTTCTGCACGGCCGTATGCAAGCGCATTCTTCGTAGCTGACGATCTCGACTACGAACTTGCCGTGGCTGTTTACGACGATCTCACGCCCCAGCGTATCATTGGCCCCATGATTGTTGGCAATGAAGCGCGGCTGATTAAGATTCAGGAAGTGCAGGACGGTGAAGATGAACTGATCCGTGCGCGTCACATCCTTTTCAGGATTACAGATACTTCAGACGAAGGCAAACGCACGACGCGTAACGAGGCCCTCTCTGTAAAATCGCGACTGGAAGCCGGCGAAGACTTTGATACGCTCGCCAAACTGTTCTCCAGCGACAACAGCAGTGCCATTCGTGGTGGTGACCTTGGCTGGTTTGGCCGGGGTAAAATGGTTGAAGCTTTTGAAAACGCTGCTTTTGGTGCACGCGAAGGCCGCATTGTTGGCCCGATCGAATCACGGTTTGGCTATCACCTGATCGAAGTTACCGACAAAACGACCCAGCAAGTCCGCCTCGCAGACTACGCGCAGTTGATTGAGCCTTCGGTAACCACCGTCAACGCCATCGCAGAGCGGCTGAGTGACCTTGAGTTCTATGCCAGCGAATCTGATGACTTCCGTGGTGAAGCAGAAAAACTGAACCTCGAAGTCAAGGAAGTACAGGTACAAAGCGAACAGACCTACATTTCCGGCATCGGCAACAGCCGGCAACTGCGTAACTTCATGGAATCCTCTGGTGTAGATGCCATCAGTCCTGTTGTTGAACTGGACGAAGCATTTGTTGTCGCACAGCTCGCTGCTGAAACGCCTGAAGGCTACCGGACTTTTGAGGATGTCAAAGCGGAAATTGAGCCACGCGCCAAACTGGAGAAAAAGAAAGCATACCAGTATGCCAAAATGAAGCGCGCGTTCGATGCAAGCGGATTTGACGGCCTCGCGTCTTCCCTCAATACAACCGAGCGGATCGTTACGGCCGTAACGCACAACACCCGTTCTGTAGCTGAACTTGGCAACGATCCGATCTTCAAAGGCACCGTATTGAGCCTCGAAGATGGTCAGACGTCCAACGTAATTGAGGGCCAGAACGGCGTATTTGTTGTACGCGCTACAAAAGTAGAGAAGCCGGCTGAGATTTCTGATGTGCAACGCACACAGCTCGAAACACAACTCAGCACGCAGCTAAAACAGCAGGCCACGAGCCAATGGCTGTCCTCCCTGCGGGATAAAGCAGATATCGAAGACAACCGCCGCTTCTTCTCCCAGTGATCTCAAAGCGTACCAGATTTTATCAAAAGGCACCCTGAACTTCAGGGTGCCTTTTTGGTTTTTAACTGGTATTCTATTCCGTTTGCATGATGATCTATCGCGTTTTCCCTCTCTCCTTTTTGCTTTTGGGCCTGTTGTTGCCTTTGTGTGCTGTTTCTCAGCGTGCTGCTGCTCAACCGGCAACAGACTCTTTATCACCCATACCATTTGCCAAACCCATCGTAGACACGCTTTCCTCACCAGCATTTGCCGGCCGCGGGTATCTGAACGATGCAGATGGTAAAGCCGCTGACTATATCGAAAACTACTTCAAGCGTATCGGGCTCTCCCCCATTAGCGATACCTATCAGCAGCCCTTCCCGCTTACCGTAGATGTGTACCCGACAACCCCGACCCTCAGCCTGGGATTGCGAAAACTGGATCTGGGGCACGACTATCTGCCATTCCCCGGTAGTTCGTCTGGTACAGCAACCACGGCACGCATTGTCGAGGTGGGAGACGGCCTCTTCGTACCAAATACCAAGTACAACAACTACGCCGGCAAAAACGTCGAACAAGCCGTTGTGGTGATGGACCTTGAAATTACGCCTGACGTCTTACAAGCCATCCGGGCAGACAGCACGATTAACCCCGCACTGGCCCAAACAACAGGCCGTATCGAAATTGCCCGATACCTCGGCGCTGTGGCGGTCATTTTACGGACAAGCAATAACCTGCTGGATTTTTATACGCCTGTAAACACGGGTATTCCTGCCTTCGTTGTAGCTGATCAGGTATGGCTTGAAAATGGAGCGGCAACGGCGTCATTCACCTTAGAAACAACGCTTGACTGGCAGACCACCTCGTCCAATGTCATAGGCTATATTCCCGGTACAACAACGCCGGAAGAATATTACTTCATCTCTGCACATTACGACCACATGGGGCAATTGGGGCCCGATCACTATTTCCCTGGCGCCAATGACAATGCCAGTGGCGTAGCACTAACGCTGGCCCTTGCGGCTTATTTCCAGCAAAAGCCTCTAAAACGATCGCTGGTTTTTGTTGGCTTTTCTGGCGAAGAAGAAGGACTGATCGGCTCCCGCTATTTTGTCGACAATCCGCCTTTACCTCTCGAATCCATTCGTTTTCTGGTAAATCTCGATATGGTGGCTTCCGGGTCGCAAGGCATTATGGCTGTTGGCGGTAGTGATTTTAATGATGAATTTGACCTGCTGGCATCTGTTGGCGACACATTGAATATTGGTCCCATTGGTAAACGCCCCAACGCCCCGATTAGCGATCATTATTTCTTTTTGAATGCAGGCGTTCGTGGCTTCTTTTTGTATACCAACAAAGGAGATCAGCCCTACCACCATCCTGAAGATGTGGCCGCTACCCTCGACTGGCAAGATTTTGCAGATACTTATGCCCTTGTTCGTACCTTCCTGATGAAGCTAGATAAGCAATAAAACCGGTAACGCAGCAGACCCTGATGAATAAGAAAGAGCATCCAAACCCCAATAGCCGGCGCAACTTCCTCAAACAATCCACCCTTGGCACCTCCTTCCTGGTCGTTAATCCACTGACAGAAAAGCCAGCGGCGCATGCAGGTCCTGCACCACTGGCACCACAGGATACACAAGCGGCACCACTTGAAGACCGGGCGCTCGACCTTGCGCCGGCAAAATGGGTCTGGTATCCTGCCAAAAGGGTGCTTCAAAACACCGTTGTGTTATTCAGACGCCGGCTGTATCTCAACGAAAAACCCGTATCCGCTTCAGGCTGGATTCTGGGAGACAGCCGATACCGACTCTTTGTCAACAAACAGCGTCAACAATGGGGCCCCGCCCCTTCCGACCCCCGATGGGCCGAAGCAGACCCGCTCGACTTAACCGAGCAGTTGCAGGAAGGCGTGAATATACTGGGTGCAGAAGTGCTGTATTACGGCCAGGGAGATGGCACCTGGCCAATCGGAAAAGCAGGCTTCATTTTTCACCTGACCCTGACCTTTGCCAATGGCCGGCAAGAAGTTGTAGTATCCGACGACAAATGGCAAACACACCTCGCCCGCAGCTGGCCGCCCGGACAATACAAACGCTGGTTTCTACGTGCATTTCAGGAGTCTTTTGACGCCCGGCAATACCCGCATGGATGGCTGGAAGCTGCTTATCAGCCGGATGCTAACTGGTTGCCGGCCATGGACCTGCAAGGCCCCGCAGACAAACCTGCTATTTGCACAGCCGGCCGCGACTATTTGTTTGAAAGCTCGGGAGATCGCAATATCTCCCAGCTACGCAAACGCAGTGTCCCGATGTTACGGGACGAAATTGTGCAGTCCGTTACGCTCAGAGAAGCGTTTAAAATCAACTGGCGCCGGCCCCCGGAAGAGTACTTTGAGTCGGAGACGCCCCAGGCGTTTTCAGCCACCCAGGCCACGCTGCCGCCAGAAATGCAGGCCGGCGCATGGCAGGTGCAAACCGTCGCCAACAACGCCCTTGCCCTCACCTTTGAATTACCCGAACAAATTGTAGGCTGGCCCTTTTTCTCGATCACAGCGCCAGAAAGCACCATAGTAGAGCTGATGGTCCATGAGGGCCACAAAATTGGAGGCGCAGCATTGCTCAATACGCGCTTTCATTCGTGGACGCGATTCACCTGCAAAGCCGGTCAGAATACTTTTGAAACGCTCGATTTTGAGTCGTTGCGCTGGATACAGCTACACATCAGAAATGCCGCAGGACCCGTAACGATATCCAATATCGGTGTGCGCCGGCGTATGTATCCGTGGCCTCTGCAGCCAGAATGTAAAACCTCGGACCCTGTTATTCAGCGGGTATGGGATGCTGCGCTAAACACACTCTACAACTGCGCACAAGACACCATTGTCGATTGTATGGGGCGCGAACGCCAGCAGTATAGTGGTGATATCGGCCATGTGATACACGCCGTGCATTACGCCTTTGGTGCTAAAAAACAAATTGCCCGCTACGTAGACACCTATAGCCAGGGTATAACTTCCGCCGGCTATTTCCTCGACAGTTGGCCGGCATATGACCGATTGGCCCGCATACCCGAGCGCGAACTCCAACTCACCCCGTGGGGGCCGCTACTCGACCACGGTATCGGCCATACATTTGATGCCTTTCACTACTACAACTACACAGCTGACCTTGACGCACTCCGAGAAGTCTACCCGCGATTACTTAGGTTTTTTGACTACCTACGCACCCTGAAAGCAGACCAGGACTTGTTGCCTGTAGATAACCTCGGCGTCCCTGTTGTGTGGATGGACACCACAGCCTACGCGCAACAGCATCACAAAATGTGCGCCTTCAACATTTATGCTGCGGCCATGATGCAATATGCGTTAGCGCCACTGTGTGAGGCATTTGGGGAGCCAGATAAAGCAGCAACCGTACGTGCACTCGGCGCACGCATTCAGGAAGCTGTGGTAGGATATTTTTGGGACCGGCAAAGCCAGGCTTTTGTTATCAACCAGCCCTGGCTTGCCCAAGAGCGCTCACCACAGTATTGCGACCGCTCCCTTGCTATGGCAATCATGTATAATATGTGCCCCGGCAACCAGCGAGCTAGTGCCGTGGAACTGCTTGCCACCATGCCATCATCTGTTGGCTTGTCTTATCCTGCCAACGCCGGCTGGCGCCTCTGGGGCCTTGCGGCAGGTGGGCGCATGGACGTTGTTATCAATGAATTGCGAACGCGCTGGGGCACAATGCGCTCCGTTGCAGAAAACAATACGTTATCCGAAACCTGGGAGCCGGGCTACGATGATCGGAGCCAATGGAGCCACGCGCCCGTCTCTCCGCTGTACTTGCTCTACATGGGGATTATGGGCCTGCAACCAACGAGTCCAGGATTTGAAACCTACACGTTGCGGCCACAATTGGGCGACCTGCCCCAGCTTTCAGCCGGCGCGCACACGCGCATTGGCACCCTTCGTATGTTCACTGAAGGTCCTAAAGGTAACCGTAGATTTGTAATTGAGGTACCACCTCAGGGCGAAGGCATACTTGCTTTACCAGCACGAGAGGTTGTCCAGCTCACCCCCCTTCCTCCCCAGGGAGCGGCTGGCTTACAGCATTTTGCACTGCCGGCCGGCGAGCGAATAGAGATGATTCTGCGGCATACGTGATAGGTGGTTAATGGCCACCACAAACGCAGGCTGTCCTACACCTCGGTAGTACCGCGATAGATGGTCTCAACAACGCCTTCCAGGTACAGGTTTTCTACGGCATCAGCCGTTTCGTCAAAGCCAACGCCAAGGATCCCTCCCGCCATGTGTACCTGTACGGTGGTTGATGCAATCAAACCCGTTTTCTTTGCAATAACAGCCGATGCCATCGCGCCTGTACCACACGCCAGCGTTTCATCTTCTACGCCTTTCTCATAGGTGCGTACGCGCAATTGGGCTGGCGCATCGTGGGCGCCTGACTCCTCTACTGCTACAAAATTTACGTTTGCGCCATTTGGTGCTAGCGTTGCATCATTGCGTAATACCCGCCCCAAGGCTACAACAGGCACAGCATCCAGGGACTCGGTAAAGGAGACCAGATGCTCGGTGCCCGTCCAGATGTAGTGCGCCGGCTGATGCAACTCCGGATGGGACAGTTTTTCAAGGGCAAGGGCTTGCGGGGGTTGTACATAGATGCGTACCGGGTTGTCATCATCAGGCCCGGCTGTAGCCCTGTAGACGCCCGCATCTGATTCAAACTGCATGGTTTCTTCAACGACACCGGATTTCCGGGCAAATCGGGCAAGGCAGCGTGCACCGTTGCCACACATGGTCCCCAGGCTACCATCAGCATTGAAATATTTCATGCGGTACTGGTGTGCAGCATCATCGGGCAACATATACGCAAGAATTCCGTCTGCACCTATACCGGTACGCCGCGGGCAAAACCTGCGGGCCAAATCTGCGAGTTCTTCAGCAGAGAAATTGTAAAATCGATTGTCGATAACGATAAAGTCATTACCGTTACCGCTCATTTTCGTAAATTCTAAAACCAGCTTTCGCTTTATCATTCTTGCGCCCTGCATGAAACGAATACACTTGAGAAAACATAAGAGTCTTTCAACCAGTAATTCGTTTCCAGCTTGGCTTAACTTCTGGCTTCAGATCCGATTCTTTTAATAAATACATCCGATTCTGGATTTATTTTTCACCTGCAAGTTCAATCACTATATTAGTTCAATTGGCGAAAAAAAATCTTACGATAGAAAACGTGGAGCCCCTTCTGCTTTTTGGCTCTAACGACAGGTACCTCAAAAAAGTAGAGGCAGCTTTTCCAAAAA
>JBCCIM010000069.1 GCA_039111535.1 Bacteroidota bacterium
ATGGGAGCAAAGCCTACACCTGCCAATGTTTCCTGAAGCGTTTGTTCATCAACAAAGCTGATGTCTTTGTCAATCTTAGCGAATGTGTGTTCAGCTTCTTCTCTCGGCGTTCCCAACCGCGCAAAATGCGTTTGCCATATGGAAGTAAGAAAGTCAAATTCACTCGTTGTACGATACAAGTCAGCAAAGACAAAAGGAGCTTGTGGACAAAGTAGGTCTGCTATAGCTCTGAAAAACTGGCGCTTATGCGCTTGCTCAGTAATAAAATGTGCGACAAAAATAGAGGTTGCTGCATCATAAAATGTTTTGTTCGAAAGCTCCTCAATTCTACTGCAGACGAAGTTGGCTCGCTGGCTTAACCCCGCTTGGCTGATGTTTGCACTGCAACGGGTGAGCATTTCTTCTGAGGGGTCAACTGCTGTGAAGGACCATTCTGGTTCAACTTGGCTCAGCTTGATAATCTCGGCTCCGGTACCTGCTCCAATGATTAGGATTTTTGCATTCGGTTTAATAAGGGTGCGCTTCAGCAAAGAAGCAATGAGATCATGAAGAACATCGTACCCAGGGGCTAAACGTCTGATTCGTTCGTCATAAGCTTCTGCACGTTTCTGATCAAACGGTTGCTTTCGGGTCATTAACTCCTGTAAGATTATTGGTGAGGTATAACGGCTTGGCGCTCAGCCGTTAAGGCTGGGGGCAGGGCGGTGGCGCTCAGCTGCAAGACACTGTCTTGCAGAGCAAGGCGCAAAGCTGCACGCCCAAAGTCGGCTGCTGCACCTTGTTATGCAGCGTAGTAATTTATTTAAAGTAAAGGACTCTCCAGGGATTTAAGTACTTTTCTACAGAAGGCTACTAGTTTCTGGATCGATTCTGCCTTTGAAGGATGAGTGTCTTTAAAAAAGTCAATTTTACGTTTAGCACTTTCAATTTCCTTTTCTGCATCACGTCTTAGCTTTGCTCTCAACCGAGAATAGTCGCGATCAACAGCATGATATTTTCTCGCGTAGGATTCTAAATTTTTCGACAGCGACTGACTTCTGACAATTAGATCGTCTTTGTTCAGAGCTGAATCCTTTAAGCTCCATGAAGAGCACGGCACGGTGACTTCTCGCCATCCATAATCGAATGAAAATTCTACTTCATCTTCAAACAACTCATACTCAACAAGTTCTGATACGTAGTTTTTTATAGCTTTGTACGACTCTGTTGGAGAAGGGCAATTAAGAAGCTCTAAGATCTGCGCTTTAGCGTCGTGTCCTTGCTTACCGGCGCTATCGATATCTATGCGCAAAACAAGATCGTCGCCCCTTAAGTTTACAGAGGAGAGGACTGGTAAAAAATCCATTAGTTGAGAATTGATTTTCGAATTAGCTGTATAACGGCTCGGGCATAACCTGCCGAAAGCGGGGCCAACTCAAGATACAAAGAATAGCGCAATCCCAGGCAACCCCCGCATTTGGTCGGCCGTTGATGCCCTTGTTATGTGCACCACTCCAGCCTTTATATCAAGTGTTTCATGCTCTCTGGCTATCAAATTGGAATTATTCTGGTGCAGGCCTACAGTCATTTTGCCTGCTCAAGGTTTACTTCCTTTTATTGCCCTTAATGTAGTCTCTGCTCGCTTGCGCACCTTCTCACTTTGGTCAATTAACAGGAGATATAAAACATCCTCTCGCCTAGACTCACGTGCAACTACCTTACGAAACTGTCTTGATGCATTCTCCGGTTTGAGCATTCGCTCGATCGTTTGAATTGGTACCAGCGAATTGCAGCATAGTACGACTCCTGTACGAAAAGCATCATAAGCCCCTCTGCCTACCTTTAAGCAAGGTAATAGCTTTTCACCGAGTAATTTCAGCGTATCTCGTGAAGAATTGACATTCAATGCTATTTGAAGCGCAATTTCCTGACTAGGATAACTTTCAATCTCAATTTTATCTGGAATCATTAAGTGAAGTATTTCAGGCTTCGTCTTTAGATTTCCCGCCACTGCTACGCGTACAAAAGTATATTCTGATCGAGATAGCTCGGCTAGCTCATCTGCTGAAGTATCAAACGACCGAGCAGCAACCAGATATTCTTTTGGCCCAGAGTGATTGCTCATAACTCGATTTTCAAGGCCAATGGATTCAATAATTGGATTAAAAGAGTGCACATAACGACCGGCATCACCGGGTCGGGAAGGTTGATTGTCCAATGCAAAAACGCTCACAAGCCCGACTCCGGTGCATGCCATGGTTATCCGCACGCCATGTCATTCCGCAGTCCGGCTAGCGAGGGTTTGGGACATTGAATGCGGAGGTGACACCGAGTGACGCCAGATTGGCAGCCGTGTAATGGTTGTCAATTTTCAGTTTCTCGGCAAGTGCGTGAAGTGCTAAAACGGATTGAGGATCGAAACATATGTCCGATTCGTGGACCATGTAGAGCACGTGATCGAGTGCAATTCCGAACTCGTTGTGGTCAAGGTATTCTTTAACGATTTGATCGCCGTCGAGTAGGCCGACCTGCGAGAAGGTCTCGTTGCCAGGTTCGCGATCGTGCAGATCGTGGATCAAGAGTTGTGCGTCAGCAGAACATTGACGGATCAGCGCTCGCATTTCGTTGATGTTCATGTATTCTGGTTGGATAACTACTATTATACCGACTAATTCGGTATATCATGACGATTTGATTTTGCTCAAGTCATTGATAAGCAAGAGTTTGTCAAAATTGCTTCGCTGATATACAGACTAAATCTGTATAATTCCTGACTTATAAACATAAGGCAGAAATCGCACGCAAGATATTGCACGCAAGATATTGCACGCGCCTTCTTGCTAAGTGTGTGGGAAATGTTTCGAGCCGGCGCCCAAGGGCTGCTTCGGCGAGATTTGCCGGCAGTGTTTGAAGCTGTAGCCAGAGGAGAAAAGGCCGGCAGCGATCTATCCAGTACTGCTCCCTAAAAAGCGAAGCCGAAGCCGGCTGATACAACCGTAAACTGACCCGTACTCACATCTGCATTCCAGACAACCGGGCCGAGCTTCAGGCCAAAGCCGAAAATCCCACGGGTTTGGCCCGTATGGCGAAGGGTGAAGTTGACATCAATCGGGTCCACGTCGAGGTCCGGGTCGACGTCATCCACATCAAATACATAGCTAAAGCTCACATCCGATCTCTCCGTTTGCAGGCCGCCGTATACCGTGAGGACCCCGATCCGTTTACTCACCGCCAGGTTAACGGCGAAGGTACGCGCGTCCATAACTTCGCTGCCGGCTTCATCTTCTGCGCGGATGTTTTGCCAGGCTGCCTGGATGGATACATCTACGGGCAACTTGGGCAGGTATTGGTTCAGGTTGTGCCGTACGCCAAAGCCAAACAGCTCCAATGCACCCACTTCATTGATTGAAAGCTGGGGCAACCAGCGAATCATGATGTCGGTGCCGAAGACTGTGCCGAGACCTATTTGTGGGACAACAAAGGGGGCTACGGTGGTTTCTATAACACCACCAATGGTATTCTGAGGCGTCAGGGTGGAGTCAAAAGAAACGGGTAGGGTCAGGCCGAGGGTAGAAATGGTTGTATCATGATCGACTGAGACAAACGCCTGGCCCTCTTCTGTGGCGCCAAAAATGCTTGGGGCATTTTCTACGGTGAAGGTGGCCGGCACGTCGAGCGTGAGCGTCTGGCCGGCAAATTCAACATCCAGCGGGACGGAGCCCGTGTATTGCAGGTTGAATGTTTTATGCGAGTTGTTCAGCAGTGCTGCAGACGCCTTGACGCCAACATACACGTTGATGCCAAATACCTTCCTGCTTACGCCGGCGGTGTGAAACAGCCCCGTGTTCAGGTCTGCGCCAAGGGCTTCGGCAAGGGGACTCACGTAGGCGCGCGCATAGGCTTCGCCAACTTGACTGAGGGTTTCATTCAGGTCCTGGGCGTGGGCCGGCACTGCAAGAAAAAGACAAAGTATCGCCAACCAGGCTGATCTCTTCATAGCGTAGAATAAAATCAGAAAAGGAAAAAATATATCAAAAGAATATTATCGAACAAGCGCCATTTTACCCGTAGCAGAAAACGCGCCAGCCTGTATCCTGTACATATACATGCCGCTCGGTACACGCTGACCCGATAAGTCGGTGCCATCCCAGTGGACCATGTGCTGGCCGGGATTTTTGACTTCTTCAACCAGGTGATGGACTTCCTGGCCCAGCAGGTTGTAAACCGTTAGCGAAACCGCTGCTCGCTGGTCCAACTGATAACCAATGCTGGTTGTATGGTTAAACGGGTTTGGATAGTTCTGGTCGAGGCGTGAAGTTGTCGGAGCAACGGGTACATCAGACAACACAGATGCAAGATAATCAGCGGTGCCCGTTACGAGCGTAAACCGCCGTTCCGTCAGGTTGTCCCCCCAATCTACACTTACTTCGTTATTCGAAAAGGTACGTGCATAGCCGTAGTCTTCGTCGATCAGTACCATTTCGGGCGCATTGCCGGCGCCTTGCTGTGGCACAATAGAGAGGGTAACCGGCAGATTGTTTTGTACCACATCAGCGTCAGACGTTGTCAGCATCAGCGGCCATCTGGCGCCGGCTTCCGCGTGGGGCTGGAAGTGGATAGCATACTTTTCATTGTTGTCCAGCAACGACAGGCGCACGTGCTCGCCAAAAGGCGGGGCCTCCAACATACTGCTTTCGGCTGGTGCAGCGTCAAACCCGATCCAGTTTTGGGAATCCGTATAGCCGAATGAGGGAATAGCAGCTGTGAGCTGCATACGCATGGCTGCAGGGCTTCCTTTTTCAGCCTCATCTACTGGCAACTCGGTTTCGATTTGCACAGCTTCCGGGCGAATGAGTATGGTAATAACTTCGTCAGATGCGTTATGGACAAAGTATCCTTCCCATGGCATGAGGATGGTTAGATCGTCTGGCTGCTGCACCATCTGGCTGCCATCAAAGAAAGCAATGGCGTTTACGGCTGCAGTGTTACGGATGACGCGATTCCAGGGGACCGGGAATCCAAATGGGTTGCCAATCTGGTTCCAGCCCGGTTTCAGGTCAATGGCATAAGGCTGTGACGTGTCGATAGACCAGCCAGAGGAAACCGTAAACGGATCGCCGCTTGATGTAACAAGGAAAAAGGCTGCACCGGGTTCAACCGGATCGTTCAAATCAGGATATTCTTCGTAGCCGTTGCCATTCCAGCGATGCAGGCGCCAGGTTTGTGGTCCATAGGCCTGAAAGTCATCTTCGAGCACATCGAGTATGGACTTGTTTGTCAAATCGTAGGGTACAGAGATCATGCGATGGATCCGGGGCAGAAAATGATCCGGGGCGCTATCACTGTTGATAAATACTGGTTTTGAAGCCGGATTGTTTTGCGGGGATTCAGCAGGGAAGGTGCCTTCGTTTCCCGAGATATAGTATTCGAAGCCGGCGCCCGTAATGGCTGTGCCGGGGATAATGGCATTGCCGTTAAATCCGAGTTCAGAAAACCCTGCTGCGCCGGCTGGCCTGTAAAACAGGGAGCCACTTGCGGGAATCGGGGCACCCGTCACAGATACACTGAAGGGGGCATCCTGGCCGGCGAGTAATTGGGTGGCAAAGGTAATGCTGTAATTGGCCTGTCCGATGGCAAACAACCGGCCGGGCTCGCTGAGCGAACCGGTCGCTGCAATGTACACCCTGCTGTTGGTGCCAATGGATGGAGAAGACCAAATCGGATTTCCCGTAGGAAAGCTCCAGAGCAAATTAAACCGACTGGTTGCATCGCTCAGTACATAAAGCGAGCCGTCAAGCGACGTGATATAGATGTTGCCAAACCCGTCTATCGCCGGGGAAGCTGCGATCAGGGATTGCGTGATAAACGGACTTTGCCATTTTGCTGTGCCGGTTTGACCGTTGATGGCATAAAACCGGCGATCAAAAGAGCCAATGTAGACGGTGCCGTCTTGCCCGATAGCGGGCGAGGAGACAATTTCAGCTGCCGTTGGGAAAGGTGCGGCCCAGGCTGCACGTCCGGTTTCCGTATCAACCGCATACACATTGTTGTCTAGCGACCCCACGTAGACATTGCCGTTGCCAATGGCTGGTGAAGAGACAATCTCACCTTGCGTGGTAAACGGCGGCCACAGCGTGGCACCGTTGGCGCCGTTTAATCCATAAAGCCGGTTGTCAGTTGCCCCCACATAGACGGATCCATCAGGGCCTACAGCAACGGAAGACAGAATCTCGCCCTGCGTTGCTGCCACCCACCGAACGCTACCGTCGGGATTGACGGCGAATACGTTGCCGGAGCGTGAGCCAATAAAAATGGTGCCATCCGGGCTAATGGTAGGAGAGCTGAAGACCTGGTCGCCAGTGTCTAACGACCATTGCAGGGTGCCATTGGGGTTGAGGGCGTAAAGGTTGTTGTCGAGCGAACCGATGTAAACGGTCCCGTTGGTGCCTACGGCCGGCGTTGAAACGATACCGGAAATCTCCACGGCTGGCGGAGCGTCCAGGTTGTTGAACGTGAAAGACCAGAGCTCCTCGCCATCCAGGTCGAGCGCTACAAGTTCATTTTCTGAAGCGATGTATACCCGCGTGCTGGTGATAACCGGCGATGAATAGGTAAAGCCGGTTGTGTTGTATTGCCAGGCAATATCGGGTGCAAGCGGACCAGTGAAGTTGGTATAGCCTGTATGGAAAACGTTCTGCCGAAACATTGGCCAGGGATCCTGGGACCAGGCAGTGGCGGGTGCAAAGGACAGGGCTATCAGAAATAGCAGCCCTGCTAACAGGCGTTGAGATGTTTTTTTCACGGAGGAATCCTTGGAAAGGCGGTAGTTGGTTACTTCCGACGTGTGTACCCTAAAATCATCGCAGGATGCCTGGGCTGCGGGTTTATTCTTTAGCATTATTCGTGATGAACCGATAACGAAAAAAGAGAATGTTTGGACGTATTTGGACAAAGCAGCTATGAACGAAAAGATTATCCGTTTTTTACAAGATGCGGGGTTTCAGGGGGGATCATCTGAACCTGCTGCCTTACAGTTATTGCGTTTTTTTGAAGCAGAATACGACGTCACGTTGCTCCCTTTGTTAGAAAGGGAATGGTTGGATGAACAGGTTGAGCGTGAAGTGACGCACGACCACTTCATGATGCTACGCGAATTTATCGACGAAAAGCACCTGGGCGACTACGACAATGCCCTCGCCCGCATCGAAGCGATCTAAGGCATTTCCCGATCGGTTGATGCATATAAACGTGTGTAAAGGGGCCTGTGCAAGCTAACACTTCTGTGCAGGCCGGCTTTGCTATGGGCTTTTGTAGGCTTTGCTGTGCAATGCTGCCAGTAATTCATACAAACATTGCTCCGACTTCGCTTTGTTTATCTAAATAAAGCAATCCCTAAAAAAATGCCCTGAGTTTCTTTCCAGTGCGAATCCGGGCGCGAAAACGAGTGTGACGAACAGCTTAAAAAGTCAGCCGGTTAACAAACCTGCTGGCTAATAACCAGCCGGCTGGTGTTGCCCGCGGAAGTGATGTGTCCCGGGAAATTAAGCCAAGTCGGATGGCGTTTTCAGCGCACTGGCGGTCCTCAGGCCGTATCGCTCATGTCTCATTCTATTGGGAGTAGCCATAGAGTTCAGGGTACACATCAAACTATAGCTGCAGTCTCCCATATTGATACCGGCAAGGGGACCGCCAATGCGCTGCGTCACTTTTTTATGCTACCGCCTTTTATCCTATCCTGCACGTAGCATTCCCTCCGCTTTTCTCGCTACCCGACTCAAGCTAAAGGTTGTGCGCCATTGCGCCATTCCTACACACCATATGCGCCAAATCCGGGTCTCGTGGCTGCGCTTTACTCCGTAATTTCAGGCGCACGCTCGTATCAATTACACGTATCGTTCAACTGCACACAAATCTACAGCATTTTGCTCCTGCCTTGCCGGCGCTTTCATACAGCGCGCATCGGGAGTATGCTGCGCGTCCATGAAGCTTCCTGGCAGACATTCGTTGCTCATCGCACTACTCCTTTGGTGCTTTGGATTACCCGTTGGCATTTACGCTGATGGGCCTGCGCGTACTGCTATGCCAGGCCCCCAACTGGTGGCCGGATACCTCGAAAACGTGAGCAGTTCCTGGCAAACAGTAACCCTGCCGTTTGATTATGCAGAGATGGTTGTTGTTGCCACCGTAGCCTATACCGAAGATGATGCGCCGGCTGTTACCCGTATCCGCAATGCAGCGGGGAATAGCTTTGAAGTACGGGTGCAAAATCCATCTGGTGCACAACTGGAAGACTACGCGGTCCATTACATGGTTGTCGAAGCCGGCGTCTATACAGCTGCTGAAGATGGTGTACAAATGGAGGCCGGGCAGTTCACGTCTGACATCACCGCGCACGCTGCATCCTGGCTTGCAACACCCGTTGGCTATGCCCAACCCTACAACAGCCCGGTAGTCCTCGGGCAAGTGATGTCGTATAACGACGAACGCTGGTCGGTTTTCTTTTCCCAGGGGCTTGTGATTTCTTCGCCACCGACGGCTGCTTCACTCGCAATGGGTAAACATGTTGGAGAGGACCCAGAGGTTGTGCGCAATGCTGAATCCATTGGATATATAGTTTTCGAGACGGGCATTGGGCAAACCAACGGCTACAACCTGCAGGCTTTCCTTGGTGCAGACCTTACCCAGGGCATGGAGGATAATCCACCGTACAACTATCCGCACAACATGGAGGATGAAGGCTTTGTATTGCTTTCTCAGGCGGCCATGGATGGCTTTAATGGCAGTTGGTCTGTTTTGTGGGCAGATGACTGGTTCGACGACGATGACGTACAATTGGTAGTCGATGAAGACCAGGTAGGCGACGAAGAGCGCCGGCACTCAACCGAACAGGTTGGTGTTGTGATTTTAAATCCTGTAGTACAAACACCTGAGATCTTATCGTTTTCACCAGAGATCGGGCCGGTTGGTGGTTCAGTAACCATATTGGGCAACTACTTTACTGGCGCCCAACAAGTGTACTTTAACGGATTGCCGGCTTCGTTTGAGGTCGAGGATGACCAAACCATCAAGGCAACCGTTCCCGAAGGGGCAACCAGCGGTGAAATCTCTGTACTCACGCCTGGTGGATTTGGGCGTAGCGCAAAAGCGTTTGAAGTGTTGAAGGTCCCACAAATCTTTTCCTTCTCCCCGGGGGAAGGGCCCCGTGGTACTTCCGTAGAAATTACGGGACAGAATTTTGTGAACATCCTCGACGTTTCGTTTGGAGGTTGGTCATCGAAAGAGGTAGAAATTGTTAGTGAGTCACAGATTGTTGCTACGGTACCTCAAAACTCAAACACAGGCCGGATTCGGGTTAGAAATGCTGCCGGCATGGCGACTACGCCAGAAGTGTTTCGGGTGATAGCATCCGCAGCGGTTGATGAAATTATCCCCAGTCGTGCAGAAGCTGCTGCTGTAATTCGGATTGCCGGCACGGGATTTTTGGAGGTTGAAGCTATTGAGTTTGCCGGCGGTGTTGGCGCTGTTTTCGATATCGTAACCGACCAGGAAATGCGGGTCACCGTACCTCCGAATACCACCAGTGGTCCGGTTAAAGTGTTTTTTACTGATGGTACAATTCTACAAGGTCCCGTTGATTTTACGTTGACGTTTGCAGAACCCTTGCAGGGCCTGAACCTCTGCCGGATGACAGCAGCGCAGGTTACCCAGTCGTCGGTGGGTTCTCCTTTTGCCAATGCGGGCAAAGCCTGTGATGGGAATACGGATGGTACCCTGGAGAATGCCTCGTTTACAGATACTCAAATAGAACAGGAAGCCTGGTGGGAAGCTGATCTTGGTGCAGTGTACAACATCTCGGAAATCGCTGTCTGGAACAGATCAGACTGTTGCACCGAAGATCTGTCCAATTTCTTTATTTTTATTTCTGACGTACCGTTTGCTTCTACGTCGCTATCTGAAACGTTAAACGCTCAGGATGTAGCGTCGCAGTTGATTAGTTCGGTTGATCTCTTTGAGTCGATTGACCTGAGCACAACGGGGCGCTATGTGCGGATTCAGAAAATTGGCGCCGGCATGCTGGTCCTGGCTGAAGTCGAAATTATATCCGGTACGGGCAATGTGATAACCAGCACGGAAGACCCCGGGGTAGCCACATCGGGGATTCAGTTGAAACAGGCTTATCCATCGCCCTTCACAACCCGGGCCACCATTCCCTATGCCATTGCAGAGACGCAACACGTCAGTTTACAGCTCTTTGATGCGCTGGGCAGGGAAGTGCGTGTATTACAAGATGGCGTGTTATCACCGGGCAGTTACACCGCAACGGTTGAGGCTGAAGATCTGCCCAACGGGATGTACTTTTACCGGATGGTTGCAGGCCAAGACGTGCGTACGCAGGCACTGGTGCTGGCGCGGTAGGTTGGTTGTTTAGCGGCGTTCCAGTATACTGGCAGCAAAAAAGGCAGGGTTCAATGCACGTTGGAGCCGGCCGGATATGCCCCTTGTATGGCCGGACCCTCACTGCGCACCATCTTACTGAGTACATTTCTAGGCCTGGCTGCACTTTATAGTCCGCAACCTTTGTTGCCCTTTTTTGCACGTTTGTTAGCCGTCTCTGAAGCTGACGCTGCTACCCTTGTCTCGTGGAGCTTACTCGCGATGAGCATTGGCCCGCTTGGCGTGGGGTATTTGCTCATGCGTTTGGGGACAAAGAAGGTATACATCGGTTGCCTGATTGGGCTCGCTGTCACCACGGTTGCCTTCGCCGCTATCGATCACATCATGTTTATGAAGGTTGTGCGCTTCGCGCAAGGGGGGCTGATTGCCGGGTTGCTTGCTTCAACCATGACCTACATTGCCCAGGTGGCCACCAATATGCGGGAAGTAATGGCCTATTACGTTGGCGCATCTGTGCTTGGCGGATTGGGGGGGCGGATCACCGCCGGTATGATTGCTGAACATTTCAACTGGCAATACTTTTTTGCAGGGCTTGGGCTCCTTTTTGTGTATTGTGCGCTCCGGGCAAAAGATCTGAAGGCTCCGCCAGTCAGTGCTGGCGTAACCCGTAAACCCGTATCGCTCTGGAAGGTCTTTGGGGATCGCTATGTTCGCCGGCAATACGTAGTGATTATGCTGGCTTTCTTTTGTCCAACTGCAGTACTCAATTTTGCGCCTTTCCGGCTTGAGCAACTGGATGAGACCCTCGGGGCTTCGATTATCTCGTTGTTCTATCTCGGCTTTATCGCAGGATTTTTTGTCAGCATCAATGCACCGCGCATCGCTGATTTTGCCGGCGGGACGGTGCAGGCAATCTGGCTTGGCATGGGAATGGTGTGTATCGGACTGCTGATCGGACTCTTGCCGTCCATCGTTGCCATTTTCATTGCCATCACCCTGGTAACCAGCGGTTTTTTTCTGCAGCATGCCTGTATGGTCTCGCTACTCAATACCTACGCTGGCCCATACGCCGGTTCGGTGAACAGCCTGTATGTCTCTATTTATTATTTGGGAGGCGCTGCCGGCGCCTATCTGCCGGGACTCATTTTTCTTAACGCAGGATGGGCGCTCTATACAGGCTTGTTGCTTGCCGTGGTCGGGATCAGTTTTGCCGTTTCGTTTACAACCCGCCCAGCTGGAGGCGCATTCTTAAAGTTTTCCTAACAATTAATACATGCTGTGATTACGATCTTGCGGTAATAATTTTTTGTACTGGCAATTTGTTAGCGCAACGTTTTTTAGCGCAACGTTGTCATTCTTCTCACTTCCCTTTACGCCCGAAGCACTTTACCCAATCAGATCACAAAAGCTGAATTATGATGGATGCTGCGCTGCTCAAGCAAAAGAAAGCTGTAATTTTTGATATGGATGGGGTTGTGATCGACTCAGAGCCACTCCACGAACGATCGAGCCGGCTTGTGCTGGCACAACACAACCTCGAAATTGAGGATGCCGTCTTTGCTGATTTTAAAGGCAGCACGGATCGCACGATCCTGGAATACCTTGTAGCTGAGAACAACCTGAATGTAGACGTAGAAGAATTGCTGCAACAGAAGCGATTAACGTACGCCTCACTCATCGATGAACTGCAACCCATCTATGGGGTGGTTTCTTTTATCAATCGTATAAATGAAAGCTACAGGCTAGCGCTGACGACGTCTGCATCGCGCAGGAATAAAGAGCTTGCCTTTTCCAAATTTAATCTGCATTCATTTTTTGAAGTCGTCATCACATCAGACGACATCAACAACCCCAAACCTGATCCTGAACCGTATCTGGAGACAACCAGCCGGCTGCAGTTGGACCCGCAAGACTGCGTCGTAATCGAAGATTCCTTCAATGGCGTGCGCTCAGCCGCAGCAGCCGGTTGTACGGTGGTTGGCATCACCACTTCTTTTGCCCCGGATGCCCTGATGGACGCCGGCGCCCACCTCGTCATCAAAGGATACGACGAGCTTGCGCACCTTTAGCGTGCAATTACATATCCAGAAATAGCCCGGTCTGATAGGCCGGCGCTGAAAGAATATTCTGGCCGCGCGTAGCGCCCTCCACCGAAAAAGAAAGCCCCAGTTTTTGCGTGAACTTATACGACAACTCGCCGCCGTATGCCAGGTACCGCTGGTTGTTGGCGTACAGTCCGCCCGTGCCACCTGTCACGGCGTCATCACCATTGCGCAAAGGTTCGACACCCCGTAATTTCAAGCTGAATGTGAGTTTGCTGGCAACGGTGTAGCCGGCTTCAGCAGCGAACCTGAATTCATCCGAAAACCCGCTTGAGCGATTATTGAAGCCTACTTCTGCTGATACATAGGCCGGCGCAGGATAAAAAGAGTGGCCGATACCAAGCGAGATGTGCTGGTTAAATTCTCCATCCCCGGTAAACAAGCCGTTTGGTTGCGTTGTGTTGCCGGTAGGAATGCCTAGCATGAGTCCTGCACTAACCACCGTATTTCCTTTTTGGAAAAGGCCAAACCGTGCGCCAATATCAAAGTCAGCCAGGCTGGTTTGCTCCGCGCCTTCGAAAAACACAAACCCGGTTTCGGTACCGAGTTGGCGGTTCAGGGTGAGCCGCTGAACAAAAGGGATGTAGGCTATTGCTGTGATCCGGTCTGTTATTCCATATTCTCCGTAGAAGCTGACCGTGTAATCAGACAACGTTGGAATCGAAATAATGCGTCCGTCTGGCTCGTAGAAGCGGTTGGCTTGTAGAAAGCCGAAGCCGAGCTTGTAGAAAGCTGTTTTACGTTTCTTGGGCCAGGGGCCGGCTTCTGCGCTTGGGGCAAGCGAAATAAAGGCAGCAAGAATCAGGAATAAACTTATCGCGCGCGTTTGCATGGCGGTCAGGTCAGGTTGAAATTTCGGGAGGCTACGCTATCGGAGTGGGGCGGAGCCAAAAGTGACGTTGAACGGGAGGCAGTGGATAACAACGTGGTCGAAGTCATTCATCTCAACAAAAGGCGGTAACGTGTAGGTCTGCGTACCTCGTGTATTCATCAATTGGCCGAGTAGTAGGCTGTTTGCATTGATGCTGGATTCGGACGACAAATAGACGTTAAGGTCCGGGCCATTGCTGCTCTGGAAGTCTTCATCAAATCGCAATTGCAAGCCACCGCCGGATACCTGTTCGAGGATGGCTTTACCTTTCACCGTATACGAGGTGTTGGGTGCTGCGCGGAACGTGCCTTCGCGGCTGGCTGCAAAAATTTCGAGGGTGATCGGTGCACTCTGAATGCCTTCTGCAGCGGCAGATACCTGTACCGTACCCGGGCTTGTGGTGGTAACCAGGCCAGTGGCATCAATGGTTGCCAGGGTATCGCTGCTGAGTTGCCAGGTAATTTCGCGATTGTCGAGTTGGGTTCGGGCGGCGTTGAGGGCCACCGCGGAGAACTGCATAGATTCGCGGACCGTGACGGAGGTGTCTGTCGGCATAACCTCGACAAAAGCCACCTGGTTGGGATCACCCACAACTGTAAGAAGCGCCTGTTCACTCGATATGCCAAAGGCAGATGCAGTAATTCGAACTTGTCCCATCGCTATACCCGTTACATCACCCGTGGGGCTTACCGATGCAATACCGGTGTCTGAGCTTTGCCAGGTGAAGGTCGCATTTACAGGGGCATCAGTGCTGTCGTAGTACGCAGCCTGAAAGCTGAGATCCTGGCCAATTTCTACGGCTGATACTTCCGGCATTATTTCAATCCGGGGCTCAACGATGTTTGCATTTTCTTCCAGGAAATCTGTCCCGATGCAGCCAACCAGCAGGGCCGGCAGAACAAACAAGACAAGCAAAACAGCAGGAGACGGTTTCATTTATGTTGTGGGGTTTTGGAAAAACGAGCTGTACATATGGTAAAGTAATAACGGGACACGTTACAGCGTATCCCGTTATTTCATAACTAACGGAAAAGTTACGAGGTTAATGCGCCGCTGAAATAGGGTGCGAGCAGGGCGCGGAGGGCTTGCCTTGCGCGATGCAACCGCACGCGGACGGCGCCATTGCTGATGTTCATCAAACGGGCAACGTCTTCTGTTGCCCAGCCATTGATGTCTTTCAGGTTTACAATGGTGCGATGTTGTTCTGGCAGCCGCTGGATTGCTTCGTAGAGCAAGCGCTTGCGTTCTTCCGTCTGTAGCCGCTGTTCACCATTCCATTCTCGGTAGTTGCCGGCATGCCGGCCCGACATAAACTGTGGGTTCAGGTGCTCAAACTCTTCGTGTTCAAGCACGCGCACACGGGCTGCTTTGCGCCGTGCAGCGCGGGCGAGGTTCAGGCCAATGGCATAGATCCATGTTGAAAGTTTGGCATCCCCACGGAAGGTCTCGAGGCGGATGTAACTCTGCATGAACGTTTCCTGCAACACATTGCGGGCTTCGTCAGCATTGTTGACAATCTGATATATCATGCGGTACAGGCGCGGGCTTTCTTCGTGCACGAGTTGCTCAAACGCCTGTTTGTCGCCGGCAAGCACAGCCTTGTCTCTGGCCGGCGTAGACTTCGGGGTCCTGGTAGGTACGCGGGGAATCAAAGTTGCCGTTGCCATGTGAGTGTACCTCGAACGTTGGTTAGTGGTCGGTCAGCTGCTAAGCAGGCTGATGGTTGGTTCGAGAATAAACTAGGGGCTGCCTTTCCTGCGTACCTCACAATGGCTTAACGAGTGTTACAAAAGTTTAACATCGCGCTAAAAAAGAATCACAAACGGAAGAAAAGCAGGTTTTTTAAGGCCAAGGCGTGTTTTACAGGGTTTGTCGAAGCACCTTGTGTTGACTGAAAAACAGGCACCTGATTTGTCTGATGGATAGGGCCTTGCTGGTGGTTGATTTCAAGTTGTTAAACAGCACCAGGCTGTTTGCGCTGGTAGATAACAAACGTGACGTCATCTGTTTGTGGTTGCGTTGCGCGCCACGTGGCAAGGGCAGCAGTAAACCTTTCGATGATCGTTTCAGGTGTGTTGGGGCACTGATTTAAGAAAAAGTCGGCTGCAAATTCGTAGCCGCGCATTTCGCGGTGTTGATTGAATTGCTCGGGGAATCCATCACTCATGAGCAACAGGGTGTCGCCCGGTGCAAGCTCCACGGTTGTTTTTTGATAGGCAAAAGAAGTGATGCCGCCGAGGGGCATGCCTTTGAGGGCAATAGGGGTTACCTGCTTGTCTGCAGCCCGGTAAAGCAAGGCTTCCGGCATGCCTGCACCAACAACTTCGAGGGTAGAGCCGTTGATACGAGCAAGGGCAAAGGCCATGTACACCTTGGGAAGCCCAATACGTCGAATGGTAGCAGAGGCTTTGCGGATGATTTCAATCAAGTCTGCCTGATGGCCGAGGCTTGCAAACAGGCTTTTTGTTGCGGTAACCAGCGTATTTGCCTGGAGGCCGTGTCCTGTTGCATCACCAATAGCGAGGGTAAGGGTGCCATCTTCAGTTACCTGATAGTCGTAGTAGTCGCCACCGACTTCTGTGGCCGGATTCATGTAGAAGGCAACAGAGGCATCATCGAGGGTAGGCGGTGTTTTAGGCAGCATGGATAACTGCAGGTCCCGTGCTTCTGCCAACTCTTTGGCTTTGCGGTCGTGTTCACCCTGTAGCAAGGCCTGTTCGAGCTCAAACTGGCGTTGTTGCTGTAATGCGTAGTGTGCGTTAACCCTGCGTGCGGCAATGGTTGCAGGAATGGCAATGACCAGCCCAAAAAGGATAGAAGCGACGGTTAGCCACGATTTTACCAGTTCAACCTGGTTTTGAATACGGGCTGTGTTTTCGTGTGAAGAGACGGTCCACTGCAGTTCAGGCAGGGCGTTGAAGTGCACCACCTCAATGGGCATGTTCGGACCAAGATGCAGCAAGCCCGTGTTACTTTCGCCCCGTTCGAGGTGCTCGCGCCAGCGTGTTTGGCCTTCACCGGAAAAGTTAGGATCGAACAGTGCCTGTGGTTTCACGGGCATGCCGTTAAACTCTTCCGCGGGATGGCTCAGGTAGCGAACGCCATCCTGGTTGATGAGGCATACGTAGCCAGTTTCTACCTGAGAGCCGGCGGTAGCTTCCTGGAATTCTGAAATGACAGTGTCAGGGTCAACGCCAGCCGCCAGCCGGCCTCTTACAAAGTTGGCCATGGTGCGGGCATACCGCGCATTGGCATCAGCCTGAACTTCCAGGTAAAGCGATTCTGCATGCTGCAGCGCGTAAGGCGCTACAGTTGCACCAATCAGCAGAATGGCAACAAATACTGCCAGAAAGGTGAAGAAGGTTATTTTGAGGTTGTTCATAGGTGGCGTAACAATTCCGAGGGGGCTTTCCGGGATTTACTTTTCCCGGATGCGGGTAAAAGTAAGAAGCACAGATGGAATGATTGTTACGCCGAATAACCTTATTCGCCTGATTTAGCTGATTTCAACAGCTTGATTTCGTCAAAAACCTGCCTTACTCCGTTTCAAACCAGGTCTGTGCGTATCCGCCATTTTCTATGGTTACGCTGTTCAGGTCGCTGCCTGTGATGGTCATCCGGAGTACGATGTTATTGCTCGTTTCGCAGTCCCCTTTAGGATACCATGCCGCCCTGAATTCTTGTCCGTCGGGCGTCGGGTGACCGGTGAAGCAGGAGCCGTCTCCGAGGAGGTCGTAGCCACCGCCTTCGCCGGTTCGTTTTTTTGAGCCGATAGCGTCCATCGTGAAGCCTTCGAAAGAGCTGCTGCCGTCGGCCTTTGTGCCGCCATCCATAGATTCCGGTGTACGCCGATAGGCAATGGCTTTGCCGGCCAGATCAACAAGGGCAGTATTTGCCGTATCTCGCTCAAATTTCTTTTTGTCCTCAGTATACGTCGTGATTCCCAGAATCAGTGAAACGCCGACAACAATGACAGACAGGACAAGGAGCATCAGCTGATGTTGTGCCATAATATATACAGTGGTTTTGTACGCAGGTGGGGAAGGGGTATAAACTGCATTTGATATATCGGCCGGCCGCTGAGAAGCTTAAGCTGCACATCGTCGTGTTTGTGGATTTGTTCGCTGCTTCTGTTCAGGCAGACATTCGATATTCTTCTGTCTATGTCCGATATTCAGGTACCTTCCCACCAATAGCGCGGTATCCGCGAAGAATGCCATGACAAATGCGCGCCGTTCGTTCTTGAAAAAGGCAGCAACTGCTGCTGCAACTGTTACTGCGGCTGCTACCGGGTTGCCCCGCGTGGTTGCTTCCCAATCGTTAGTATCACAGCCGGCGCGGCGTACGCGCATTGGCGTCTCTACCTATTCTTTCTGGCGATTTAATGGCCCCAAGGAGGAATACAGCATCGAATCTTGTATCGATCAGGCAGCCGCCATGGGTTTTGATGGGGTGGAAATCCTCCACGTACAGATGACGTCTGAAGACAACAGTTACCTGCAGAATCTGAAGCGGCGGGCGTTTTCACTCGGACTTGATCTGTGCGGGTTTTCCACACACCAGGGCTTTGTATATCCGGATGCAGCCAAGCGCCAGGAAAACATCGACAAAACGAATCACCAGATTGAGCTGGCCTACAAAATGGGGATTCCCACCATGCGGATTAACACAGGCCGTTGGGGCACATCAGCCTCGTTTGATGCGCTCATGGCGAATCGCGGCATTGAGCCACCGCTTGAAGGGTACACCGACGAAGATGGGTTTGAATGGGTGATTGATGCAATTGGCGCTTGCGTTGAGCGCGCGAAAGAATGTGGTGTTGTACTGGGCCTTGAAAATCATTGGGGCCTTGGTCGTACAGCGGAAGGCGTGCAGCGGATTGTTGATGCAATCAATTCTCCGTGGTTGCAGGTTACCCTGGATACAGGCAATTTTCTCGAAGACCCCTATGATCGGCTGGATATGTTGGCCGGCCAGACCATCCTGATGCAGGCCAAAACTTATTATGGTGGCGGGAAGTGGTACTCACTCGATTTGGACTACGACCGGATCGCCGGCATCATGAAAGCACACAACTACCAGGGCTATGTGTCGCTTGAATTTGAAGGGACAGAAGATGGTGCCACGGCTATTCCACGTAGCCTTGATTTGCTCCGGAATGCGTTTGGTTAAGCTGCCCTAGAGATCAGTAGCGGTGTATTCGTACATGTTGTGAATCCTCGGGTGAAGCAGCCCCGCGGTATTGTATGGTGCAATAAGGTTAACCATGGTGTCCCGGAAACTGTGCGCTTGCTGGGTGTTGTCTAGGGCACCCAGGACCGCTTTGTAGCCCTCTTCTACCGTCTTGACTAGCTGCGTTTCATCGACGCAGAGGAAGTCATGGTTAAACGGAGTACCTGCTTTATAAGCTTCCGTACGCCGCTCTTCGTAGGTAATCGCAGCAGCAAAATACAGCATCGTATACACGCTGAGTAGTTCAAATCTGCCAAAACACGGATAACAGCCGGCAACAAGCAAGTCAACGGTTTGCAGCTCTCGGATGACGGCATCGCTGTATTGTAGCAAGGCGGGATACAGTGCCGGTTGTTGCCAGTGGTCTGTCAGCAGGTTTGCCACCCGCTCAACTCCAGAGAGGGTATGGGCAATGCCCGTGCTGTGGAGCGGATCGATGAAGCCGGCTGTATGCGGCAAGAGCACCCAGTTGGCGCCGGCTGCCTGCCCCCAAAGCCGCTGCAACTGCCCTGTGCGGTAGCGTTTACCTGGCGAATCAGCTAGTGTCGAGCTAGCAAACAGGTGTTTAAGGCTCGGGTATTGATCGAGCAGTGTTTGCCACGCTGCATCCGGTGATACGGAGTAATTCATGCGGTACCGGTTGCCGTCAAGCGCAAAGCCTGCGCTTACGCGGTGGTTGTCGAAGCGCAGCATCCAGAGCCAGCCCTGTTCAATGCAATGATGGACGGCAGCATCGTCACAGCTATAAGGATAGTCGCTGGTCTTCGCGCCGGTTTCTGCCACCAGATCTTGCCACAACGGTACATGTTCATAGTGGGAGAAAATGGCATGAGAGCAGGTTTGCAGTGATGTGCTCAAGTTGGAGAGGTTCAGCGCTCGCGGTATGAGGCCTGCCGGACCGGTTGCATCAACCACAAAAGCGCCTGTGATGTGTAGCGGTTCTTCAACCCGGCGCGCCTCAATATGCCAGGCGTCCGATAAAATGGCTTTGTCGTGCTGTTCAATTTTTGTGACCAGCGTATTGTCCAGCAGTGTAATGCCGGCAGTATCCAATTGATTTGTCAGAAAGTGGTCGATATCAGCGCGCAACCAGTGGGTGTCACTACGGACGTTGTCTGTGCTGGCGGTAACAAGCAGTTCATTGCTGTGGTTGTTGCCTGGTTGAAAGGCCGTTTCCCGTTGGTGTTGAAAATAGCTGAATCCCCGTTTTTTACCGCGCATAATTTCGGGGTACGTATCGACCCAGGTGCCGTACATGGCGAGTGGCTTGAGGGCATCCAGTTGGTATTGATTGGCGAGGTCCCGCAGGATCATGTTGCCAATCGGTGTAGAAGACTCGCCGATGGCGAAGCGCGGATGTATTGCCTTGTCGATCACCACCACAGAACGGCCCGTTTTGTTGAGGATCAGGGCCAACAGGCTGCCTGAGAAGCCGGAGCCGAGGATAACCACATCAGCAGAAATGCGTCTGGATGATTGCGTGGAAGGCATGGCAGGATATGCGTTGGGAAAAGGGTGGCGCGTTTTTAAGTCAGCCGGCTCAGGCGCTACACTGATTGCAGGAAGCAGCAGGCAAGATGGTTTGCGTAAGGTTCATTTTATGCAGCTGCGCTTTTCGGCCCGGGCCGCATGTTGTGCAGGCATAAAATTGTTCGAGATCCCACAAATCCATCAATACCCTGCCGGCGCCGCGCCGGTGGCACAGCGTAAGGCCAGCTTCGAGTACCTGCTCAATAGAAGATAACGCCGGCCGTGCAAAATGTCCTGCGTCACCCAACTGATCCACTGCACCGTTGCCTGGGCGGGTGGGTACAATGGCACAACACTGTACGCCGTTTGCAAAAGCAAAAGCCATCGATTGAATGGCCCAGAACACCCCTTCTTCTTCATTCAGATAGGGGGGGCGCAGTAAAATAAAGGCCCGTACATCGATATCGTTGCTACGCAAGTAGGCCGTTGCCTTTGCAAAATCACGCGTTGTCATGCGCTTGTTCAACCGGGGCAGTACTTCCGGGTGAATCGTTTCGAGGCCCATGGCGATTTCAAGTCTGCCCTGTACCATATCCCGGAATGTGAGACAGGCGGGGGTGCAAAGCTTGGGGTGATTTTCTACGATAACCCGGTCAAATGGTGCAACAAGCTGTGCAATGGCCGGCCAATCGGCCGTTGGGATGGCCTTTTTGTCGAAGAAATTCCCGCTGTTGTAAAGCTTGATTTGCGTCGCTACGGGCAGCTCCTGTAGCGCAAATTCAATTTGTGCTGGAATATCGCCAGGTGCAACAGATGTGTCGGTGGTGTTTTTCCAGAGGTCGCACATCAGGCACCGGAATGGGCATTCGCGGTTTGTCAGAAAGAGGGTAGCAATGTCAGCTACCTGGCCGTCGGGTGCGTATTCTGGCTCTACAAGATATGCATAAGGCCGGCGCGGGGATACCATGTTTTTGGGTCCCCGCGCGGCCAGAATAGCCTGTTCGTCTAGCGTCAGCACAGGTTATGCGTATAGTTTGGAAAAGGTTGAGCGGTATGCAGCTTCGTGTTTGGGGAAAATAGACGCAAACCCATCTTTATCAACGGCCCCATGCTGGAAGCGCCGTTTTTCAAACACGGGCATGTCTATTCCTGTAATGGCTTTTACACCCCGTCGCACAATGTCACCTTTGAGTGCATAAAGTTTTTCGTGGTCCCAGTCGGTGAGCGCGATAAACGGGATACCTTCAGCCACTTCGATGACCGCCGGCAGGGCAAACGGACTAAAGCCACTAAAGCCCAGCATACGTGCCGGGGCATAAGAGCGGATATGGCCACGGCTCTGCCCACCTGAATACGTGAGCGAGTGCTTGATCGCTTCAACACCCCAGCCTTCCTGGTAAAGCATCAAGTTGTTTAAGACACTTCGAATGGTGAGCTCAGGGTTTTCTTCGATGGGGTAGTCTTTGAGGTTTTCGTCCCCGCCGTCTCCATCTATCAAATATTTCCAATCTGGATACCTTGCGCGGACGCCTTTGCACAGCGCAAGTGCCATCGTGGCAGACTGGACATCCAGCGGTTTGTAGTCTTCTATAACGCGAATGGCATCCGTGTAGCTTATATCCGCCAGGTCCGTTTCGATCACTTCAAGGAACATTGACAGGCCAAGCTCGTGGAGGAAGGCCATTGATTGTTTTGCATCGTCCCCTTCATTTACCGAAAGGGTAAATGCTTTCAGCCGCGCGGGTGACTCGCCGCGTTTGAGAAGCAGGTGGTGCATGACCAAAAATACAGCGCCGCTATCGATGCCGCCTGAAAACAAAACGCCAATAGGATCTTTGGCGCTGTTGTTTTTTTTGGCTGCTGATGGAGCGTCAATGGTGTCGAGCCAATCGTTGCACGCATCCGCAAGCGCGCCGATGTAGGCTTCGCCAATTGCGTTCAGGTCGGTGCTGAGTACGTTCTGTTCGGGTGTGAAATACCGTTTGTAGACCGGGTTCGGATCGGGACAGCCCAGCAACTGGATTTCAACCAGGTGATGTGCTGGTACCATTCGGGTGTATGAAGGGTGAAACTGGTCGTCGAGTCCTTCCTTTTTAAGTTGTTCGAGCAATTCATCCATGCGCTCAGCGACAATCAGGCAGGGGCCTTCGTGTCTTTTTGCGAGGAAATACCGCATGGGCCGGCCAAGGGACCGCGCCATCCGGATGGTCTTTCCTTCTTTCTGAAGGATAGCAAACTGGCCCTTGATTTGTCCGACGCGGTCCGGGTCGCCTGAAGCCACAGCGGCTTCAGCTTCTTCCTGCGTCATGTTCAGCAGAATATTGGCCGCGGGATCCATCAAGTCTACCAGGCGCTCCACATAAGCCGCGCCATGAGGCGGGATGCCCGTGTTGTTATAATTTGAATCCAAAATCATAGAAAAAACCAACTGATTGATTATCTTGCCGTCTCGTGAGAAGAGAAATAAGTTAATCGCTGCGCATGCGGATATCAAAGTATAGTTTTACCGAATTGTTGGCCTATTCTTTTTTGACTATTATGAGGCGTTAGAATGCAATTCCGGGGGGCGTTTTTCTGCGCCGTTTTATCTCCTCATCAAGATGATGGTTACATGCCGAAAAGCGGCAGCCGCTTCCATTCGTACTAAGTAAAAGATGAATATTTCAAAAGCTGTTATCACAGCTGCCGGCAAAGGGCAGCGAACCCTTCCCCTTCAAACCCTCATAGACCGCGACGGCACCGAGAAGTCCGTTTTACAGATTGTAGTAGAAGAGGCGCTACGTGGTGGCATTGAAGAAGTCTGTGTGGTGGTTCGCCCAGGCGATGAAGTTGCTTATGCTGAAGTGGTTGGTGATCACGCGGGCCGGCTGCAGTTTGTCCATCAAACCAGTCCGCTCGGCTACGGCCATGCTGTGTATTGTGCCCGCGAGTTTGTCGGACACGATCCGTTTTTGCACCTCGTTGGCGATCACCTCTACATCAGTCGTGATACCCGGGGGTGTGCAGCCCAGTTAATTGAGGTGGCGCAGCGCGAAAATTGCTCGGTCTCCGCTGTGCATGCTACCCGCGAGAACTTGTTGCCGTATTTCGGTACGGTTGGTGTCCAACGCCTCTCAGGTCGGCGCAATCTGTTTCGCGTTGAATCCGTGGTTGAAAAGCCGACGCCTACACATGCTGAACAGCAACTCATCGTACCCGGGTTACGTGCCGGCTATTACCTCTGCTTCTTCGGGATGCACGTGTTGACTTCAGGTGTAATGGATATCCTGGGGCATCTGATTGCTGAAAAAAATGAGCAATCGCGGGTCTCGCTGTCTGATGCGTTGACCTTGTTGGCGCACCGCGAACAGTACCTTGCGCTGGAAACAGAAGACTGGCGTTATGACGTTGGCGTAAAATATGGATTGATGAATGCGCAGCTCGCCCTCGCGCTCAGCGGCAAAGAAAGGGACCAGGTGTTGTCGAACCTGCTTGAACTTCTGGCTATTCGAGAACTCGGTACTAGCCCGGAGCGTGAGGTATTATGAGCGAGTTGGTCAAAATTATTACATCGCCAGATCCGGAGATTCGCAACCAGCCGCTGGATGCGTTTTGCCGGGAGGCAACCATTGAGGCGCTGTATGCAGAGTGTGCAGCACTGGATAAGTTTCGACGTTCCAGTTCGAACCTGTATGAACGGGTACGCGCGCTCTTCTTTTTGTATGCGCTGCATCGGTTTCATTTACCGAAGCGCTACGATCAATACACGGCCGGCAAGGTCCCTTATGAAGGGGTGGCCCATCTCCTTAAACGCCGCTTTGAAGAAGCCCTTGAGATCTTTTTGGCCGAACAGGCCATCCATGGATACAACGATGCTTTGTCGAGCGCCCTCGCGACTGCGTACCAGAGCCTTGGTTTTCAAACCCTGGCTGATCAGGTGCGCCGCAGCGTACGCTCTGTACAGGGAAACCAGTGGATGTTTCGCGTAGGGCACCCGGCAGATCAGTCACTCCGCGTGCAGAAAGCCCTCTACGACTGTAAGGGCAACCAGGGCCTTTTTCCTATTCTTCGGGAGAAAACACCGGTACGGATGGACCTCACCCATAGCGGTTGGAGCGACATTTTCTTTCTGGGGATGGATTTCCCGGAAGGCGCGCGCGTGCTCAATATCTCGGTTGATCTGATGGTGCGTGGCGCAAACGGACAGGAAGCGCCAAAGCCGCCCATCGAAGTTTTCTTCAGAGTAATCGACGAGCCTGTGCTCCGCCTGGTGAGTGTCGACCTCGAAGCTGCAGCTGAAATTGATACGCTGCAAGAAGTATTTGACTTTGCAAGGGACTACCTTGGCTTGCTCAAAGCCGGCGTGATCGCTTCCGGAATTATCCCCCCGGGCATGGAGGGGGCGACACAGCCCTTGCCCGATTTGCTTGGCCGGCTGGTCAAACCTGGCTATGGCATTGAGATTGTTACCCAGGTAAATGACATCCCCAAAGGCTCTCGCCTCGCCGTGTCTACCAACCTGCTTGCGTCGATTATTACCGCTTGCATGCGGGCAACCGGACAAACACAGTCGCTTACCGGCCCGCTTACAGAAGAAGAACGGCGTATTGTAGCTGCACGTGCAATTTTGGGCGAATGGATTGGCGGTTCAGGTGGTGGTTGGCAGGATTCCGGTGGTATTTGGCCCGGCATGAAACTGATTGAAGGCGTAAACGCAGTAGAGGGAGATCCCGAGTTTAACGTCAGTCGGGGCCGGCTGCTGCCTCACCACATGATTCTGGAAGAGAGTGATGTAAGCACTGAAACCCGTCAGAAGTTACAGGATAGCCTCGTGTTGGTGCATGGCGGTATGGCGCAGGACGTAGGGCCGATTCTTGAGATGGTTACCGAGAAGTACCTGCTGCGTTCAGAGAAGGAATGGCGTTGGCGCCAGGCAGCAATCAAGTTGCTCGACGATATCGTACGAGGGCTCCGCGAGGGTGACTTGAAAGCGATTGGCGCAAGTACACAGCGTAATTTTGAATGGCCGATCCAGACCATCATCCCGTGGGCCAGTAACTACTACACGGAGTCGCTGATCAAGCGGGTGGAAGACGCCTTTGGCGACGACTTCTGGGGCTTTTGGATGCTTGGCGGTATGGCCGGCGGAGGCATGGGTTTCATCTTCTCTCCAAAGAAGAAAAAGAAAGCCCTGGAATTGCTGCCAGAAATCATGTCTGAAGCAAAAGCAGAACTGGAGAAAGCAGTTCCGTTTGCGATGGAGCCGGTTGTTTATGATTTCTCGATCAATGAACGGGGGACGTGGGCAGACATGCTGGGTGAGGTTGATGCGTTAATGCCGGCGAGATATTACACGCTTACTGTGCCGAACTTACTGCGCGTAGAAACGCGTGCGCTGTCGCCAACCCGCCGTGTTGAGCTTGACCGGTTTGGTGCTGCGTGTCGAACCAAGCCCGAACTCTCCGGCATGGTGTCCGGCTTGTTCGAACGTATGCTGCCGCAGGTGGACGCGGAGAACAATGCCGGCGATACCCTGGAAGAACTCCTCGATAACTACGGATTTGATCCGGTACATCATGAGCAGATTCGCGCTGACTTGCGAAGTGGCCGCATCGGACTTGCCCAAAACAGGCTACCCACCCAGAGCCGCATTGGCGACATCCATCATGATGACATTTATGATGCGCGGGTTGGCTTGTCGGATACGTACCGTTCCATCGGGATGGACGCGCTAAGTGCGGGTGCCATTGCAGTTGTCACGTTGGCGGGCGGTGTTGGCAGCAGGTGGACAAAAGGCGCCGGCGTTGTAAAGGCCATCAACCCATTTTGTAAAATGGGCAACAAGCACCGGACGTTTTTGGAAGCCCACCTAGCCAAAAGCCGGAAAATTAGCAAATTGTGTGGCACGCACCTGCCACACCTGATTACCACCAGCTATCTTACCCACCAGCCCATTCTTGAGCACTTGCAGCGCACCATGCGTTATGGGTATGAAGGGCCGCTGATGCTGTCGCCCGGGCGAACGGTTGGCCTGCGCTTCATCCCAACAGAGCGCGACCTGCGGTATGCATGGGAAGAAATGCCCAATCAGATGCTGGATGAGCAGGCGCAGAAAGTACGTGAAAGCCTGCAAGCTGCACTCATTAAATGGGTGCACCAGATGGGCGAAGCCAATGACTATACCGATAATATCCCGATGCAATGCCTGCATCCGGTAGGGCACTGGTACGACGTGTTCAATATTTTCAGGAATGGCGTGCTGGCAACCGTATTGGAAGAACGGCCGCAGCTCAAGTACCTGATGGTGCACAACGTCGATACCCTGGGTGCGAATGTCGATCCGGCCATGCTGGGGTACCACATTGAATCGGGCGCTACGTTGACCACTGAAGTGATAAGCCGGCGCCTGGATGACAGGGGCGGCGGTCTCGCACGCGTTGACGGACAGCCGCGTATTGTAGAAGGGCTTGCCTTGCCGCATGAGGAAGTTGAATTTGATCTTTCTTTCTATAATTCCAGTACGTCCTGGATTGACATCGACCGGCTCCTGTGGCTCCTGGCGTTGACGCGCAATGACTTGCGTGATCCGGAGAAAGTAGCGGTAGCAGTCCGCGAACTGGGCATGCGCATTCCTACCTACATGACCATCAAAGATGTCAAGAAGCGCTGGGGGAAAGGACAGGAAGATATTTTCCCTGTAATGCAGTTTGAGAAACTCTGGGGCGACATGACTGGTTTGCCGGAGTTAAACAGCCACTTTGTTGCCGTGGCACGCGAGCGCGGACAGCAACTTAAAGAGCCGGCGCAGCGCGATGGCTGGTTGCGCGACGGATCTGCGCGGTACGTCGAAAAGCTCTGTGAGTGGAGCTAGGCAAATACATTTTTGTATTTGCTGTTGAAGGTTGAAAGTTTAAGGTTGTTTGTGTCTCAAGCTGTGGGCAGTAAAGCAAGCAACCTTAAACTTTATACCCTAAATCGGTAGTTTACCCTAGGCAAATACAGATATGATTTCAGGTTTTAGCATACGTGTTCTTTCTGGTCTTTCTCAAATCGCAAAGCCATGGAGAAGACAGCGTTCAAGCGCCTGGTTGCTGCTTGTGTGCGTGCTGCTTTCCGCATGTGAGAAACCAGCTTTGCCGGCTGAAGACTCAGCTGACTACAAAGCAACCGTTTTAGCTTTCTTCTCCAGCATTGCCTCAATCCAGTCGGGTGAAGACATCGGTGCTGAAGAAAACCTGCTGCGTGTTACGGCACTTGCACCGGGTGAGCCGGCGGCGTGGTACAACCTGGGGCTCCTGTCGCTACGGCAGAATAAATTTGACGAAGCCCGTGAACGCCTCCTCAAAGCCAATGCGTTGGCACCCGAAAATCCGGATATCCTTCGTTTGCTCGGCATCATGGAGGTCACACAGGGCAATATGACAGCCGGCCTTGGCTATCTCGATGAAGCTGTTGCCCAGAACCCCTCAGATTATAAAGCCCGGTTTGCCCTTGCCCAGGAATACGCACGGACCGGCGAGCCAGCGCAACTGGCAGACGCAGCAGCAATCTACAGCAGTTTGGCTGACGAACTCCCCGAGAACCTGGTTGTGCAGGTAGAAAAGAGTCGCCTTGCTGCCCAGCTAGGCGACCTGGATGATTTGCGCGAAGCGGCAGGTGTCCTTGAAGGCTACGCACCTGAATGGAGTCCTGAAATTCGCGAGCCTTACG
>JBCCIM010000070.1 GCA_039111535.1 Bacteroidota bacterium
GAAGGTGGGCAGCGCAATACCGCATCTTATGATCAGATTGCACCAACACCGGGTACAGAAAACGGTGCTGTTGTGGTTGGTGGTATTGCTGAGATTTTTGAAATCCAGGGAGATAGTTTTGTCTCACCTTTCGAAAATACCATTGTTACGTCTGAGAACAACGTAGTCACTGCCGTTGGGCCCGAAGGCTTCTTCATGCAGACGCCGGCTGACCGGACAGATGGGCTCGAAAATACGTCAGATGGCATTTATGTTTTCCTCGAAGCTGCACCTTCTGTAAGTGTGGGGGATCTGGTAACCGTAACCGGTACCGTAGTAGAGTTCTTCGACTTTACCGAGTTCACCGATGTTACCGAAGTGCTCGTTACTGGTACAGGTACCGTTCCTGAAGCCATTGTGTTTGATGAAACATTGCCCTCTCCGAACCAGCCACAAGACGACACCGAATACGAGCAGTATGAAGGCATGCTGGTCACGATTGCAAACGGCTATGTAACAGGACCAAGCCAGAGCTTTGGTTCTGATCCTGAAGCAGAAGCATACATTGTTGCAAGTGGCGAACAGACCTTCCGCGAGCCGGGTATCGAATTCCCAGGCCTGACTGGGCTTCCTGTTTGGGATGGCAATCCAGAGGTATTTGAGCTGGATCCAGACAAACTTGGACTCGACAATGTATTGTTACCGCTTGGCTCAACGTTCTCTGCTACAGGGGCTTTGGGGTATGAGTTTGGTGGCTATGAGCTCTGGGCGAGTGAACTGACAGCCAATGTGGCCACGTTGCCAGGTGCTGTGCGTGCTGCGAGCGATACAGAAGGCACTGTTGCTTCACTTAACCTCTTCCGGTTGTTTGACGACGTAGCTGATGGCAACGAGACGGTTGTTGATCTTGAAGAATATCAGACGCGTCTCGTTAAATTTTCCAGCTATATCCGCGACGTACTATCAGCACCTGACATTATTGCTGTACAGGAAGCTGAGAAATTGGGGGTACTGGAAGATCTGGCTGCACAGATTCAGAACGACGATGGCTCGTTGATCTATGATGCTTACCTGGTTGAAGGCAATGATGTAGGTGGGATTGATGTGGGCTTCCTGGTTCGGCCATCCGCAGTACAGGTAAATGCAGTCACGCAGTTGGCAGCAGACGAATTGCTAACTTTTGACGGCTCGTTGCTGCACGACCGGCCACCCCTTCTTTTGGAAGCAGACTTCCTGCTTGGTGGCGCACCTGCGTTCCCTATTGAAGTACTGGCTGTCCACAATCGTTCTTTGAGTGGTATCGACGATGATGGCTCTGGGGAGCGTGTCCGGACCAAGCGGCTCGAGCAGGCACAGTCTATCGCTACAATTGTTCAAGCCCGTCAAGATGCAAATGCTGATGTGCGGCTTACAGTAGTGGGGGACTTCAATGCGTATGAGTTCTCTGATGGATATGTAGACGCTGTAGGACAGATTCGGGGTGTGTTTAATCCGGATGACAACCTGCTCAGTGGCGATGATCTGGTTGACCCGGATCTAACAAACCAGGTGTTGAATCTGCCTGAAGAAGAGCGGTATTCGTTTATCTTCCGTGGTACGTCGCAGGTTCTGGATCATGCGCTAACAAGTGTGGCACTGGATCCATTTGTGAATGACTTTGCATTTGGCAGGGGCAACGCCGGTGCACCGCTAATTCTGCTTGATGACGACACAACACCGCTGCGCGCTTCAGACCATGACGGCCTGGTGCTCTATGTCGAAATCCAGCCGGCATTGCCGGGCACTGCGGTACTTGCAGCAGCAAACAGCATGTACGTAGGCTTTAACAGCTACATCAACAGCGGTGACTTGCTGGTACAAGGTGCTGGTGATGAAACGCTGGTGACTGGCTATGAACTGGCAATCGGCAAGCGCTCTGTAACCGCAGATGGCTTTACGCTCAAGGCAGATGACATCCTTGTACTGCCTCAGGCATTGGTTGCCAGTGATGTTGCGTACAATACGTTGGAGAATCTGGGTACGGTTACCGGTGAAGAAACGACACCGCTGGCGTTGCCTGTATTCGAATTCCCTGCTTTCCAGACCGGGACCCCAACGGATGACGTCCTGATTGTACAAAAAAATCAGACGGTCAGCATTGATGCCGATGCTTATGGACACATTTTGGTGCGTCAGAATGGAACGCTCATTCTCACGGGTGGTGAGTATGATGTTGCATCGCTAACCATGTACCGTGGTTCAGAAATGCGTTATGAGGCAGCTGGTGCAATGCGCGTTGCTGGCCGGGTTGAAACGCAGAAATCTGTTGATATTGGACCTGCTGATGCGTCGGTTGCTGATGCCAGTACATTTGTGCTCTATGTTGAAGGCATGAACGGCGAAAACGGCGGGCTCTTTGAGAAGCCGGCTGCGGTAGATCTTGGCAAGAGCGCTGAAGTGCAGGTTAACATATTTGCACCAAATGGTAGCATCGTAATGAATGAGCTTGTAACGGCTACAGGCGCCTTCTTGGCGAAAGATGTATGGTTGGAGCGGAATGTTTCGATCACGCTCGACAGCCACTGGGCTGCTGATATGTCGCAGGCAACCGTAGCGGCCGCTAATGCCGGCAGCGACGAACTGCTGTTGGAGCAAACAGCAGCAGCATTGCCTGAGGAGTATGCATTGACGCAGAACTATCCGAATCCGTTCAATCCAACGACGACCATTCCGTTTAGCCTGCCAGAAGCAGGGCATGTAACACTGAAAGTGTACGATATGCTTGGCCGCCTGGTTGATACACTGGTTGATCGCGAAATGAACGCAGGCTATCACAATGCAGCATTCAACGCGCGCTCTTATCCGAGTGGTGCATACATCTACCGGCTCGAAGTGAACAATTTTGCTTCTGTCAAGAAAATGATGCTCGTGAAGTAAGCACCTATACGGCCTGAGGAAACGATGGCTCTATCAAGGTTTCAAACAAAGGGCCGGCGCTTTGAAAAGTGCCGGCCCTTTTTGTTATGCATCAACCTGAATACTGAATGATGTGAAGCAAACGACCGGCGCCCGCATAATAAAGCACGCCTTATTCTCGTTAGATAGATATCAGATCTGAATAAACAGCAGCTACACCCGGGACCTGTCTAATCTGGCAGGATATGCTGCATTTTTACCAGTTAGTACGCCAATCAGTAGTGCGGGTATTCAAATGAAAAAGCAGAAATACGGTTTTGAAAATGTAACTGTGGCTTCCCCTTGTCACGAGTCGTGGGATAATATGACAGGTGGTGAGCATGTTCGGTTTTGTGCCGCTTGTGAGCACCCAGTTTATAACCTCTCTTCTTTAACAGGACACGAAATAGCCAGCCTGATCAAAGAAACTGAAGGGCCTCGCAAATGCGTGCGGTTTTATCGCAGAGCAGATGGTACCATGCGTACAAAAGACTGTCCGGTAGGATATGCCAAAGCCCGGCGTCGGGCAATTGGTGTTTTTGCTTCTCTGGCAGCTGCGGTCTTTGGCGGCACAGCACTCTACAAGTATTTCGAGCAGCAAAATCAGTATCCAGCAGTGATGGGACTCATAGCGATGCCCATCGATGCACCAGAAGGAGAAATTACTATGGGCGAAATGATTGTGCTCGATGTAATCGAAACCCCGTAGGCCTCCGTTTTTCGATGAAGTGTCGCAATAAAATCACCGTTTCTGCCGGCAGCGGATCTTGGCTGATTTAGGGATTACTTATGCACTAGCCTAACAAAACACTGTAGCAGAATTCTGAGATGCAGGAACAGGGAAATACATGTTATGACATGGTTAAATATTACTGTGAAAAAGGCGACAGAACTTTGTGAATTCACGGATTCACATGTGTATGTGATTGAACGACGGTAGGGTAGTTGCTATCTTTTTAATGCCCTTCAGACCAACAGATACCAAGCGCCATGAAGTCCTTTTCTTCCAAGATATGGGAACGTATTGCCTTTTCTACAGCATTCGCCTGCGTTGTCCTCGCAGTACTGTGGAAATTGATTGTTTGAGTAATCCAACACGCTATCTAAACCAAAAAAACGCCACCTGTTACAAGCGACACACCTCAAACAGGCGATTCAACGCAAGACGCGACATTTTTCTTGTCCATACCAGCAGGACGCATCGTATACCCAATCTGACACGCATATGCAGCTAACTGTATGCTGTGGGCAGATGCAAATGTATTGCTGCAGATACAGTCAGCTGCTTCCGGTCTGTATTATCGGGAAGACCCTTTTTTAGCTTTTTCTTTTTTGAACGCCGGGGTATGTTTGTCCAAAATATGTTGGATTCGGCCGTGCGATTTTGAAAAGATCTCGCTGGCGATTTCTTGCAGTTCACCGTCTTCGTGTGTTTCCAGAAAGGCACCCATGCGCCGGCAAGCTTCCCACAATACCGGGCGCAGCGGGCGCTGGTTCAGAGAGATTGTTGCCTGCAATCGATCCTGGTTACGGGTCAGGTCGATCGAGAGGTAGGCAAGCATTTTGTTTTTGCCTTTTCGGAAATTCACATTCAGGCCATCAACACCGGTATCAGCTGTTTTAGACTTTTCTGGCGGTGCATCTTTGAGCAATTTGTCTCGCCAAACACGCGCAGCGAGTTCAGCTTCGTCCGTCCCGCCATAGATATTGTCGGAAAAGAGCTTGTTTTTGCTCAGGCGGGGAATACGCACCCACCAGCCTTTAACACCGCTTGAGGGGTAGTTCAAGCGCGTAATATACTTTCGATTACTCATATAAAGGGGTAGTTTAAAATGAGTAAGCGTGACAGATCGCTTTTATGTGGGTTGGGTCTTTATGACGTACCGATATCCAACCTGGAAAACTTTCTCAGATTGTGGTCAACGTATGCTGGCGCGTGGCGATAATCCACACAGCATGCCACCATGGTTGGCACAATATGATTTCAAAAAATCCTGGATGAATACCAATGTGTCGAGATTGACTGATGCCTGTCCCGTTCAAAAACAGGCAATCGCAGATCTTACCACACTACTTATGGATTCAAAAATCGTTAATGGGCGAAAAAAGCAGGAACTGCCAACAGGACACAATTAGGGTAGTGGTCTTTTATGAATCGTACTGAGCAGACGTCCACAAAATACTGTCGGAAAAACCGGCCTGCAATACGCCACGCCACTTTATGGCTCCCCAAAAAACATCGGAGCATCTAGATGTTGATGGTGCTAAGAGTAATAAAGATGTGCGTAGGTTAAACACGCACGGAGTGAGCGAATCGTTCCGCTATTTTACAATATAGTTTTTATTGCAAAACTACTAACTATACACACCAGCCGGCGGGTTAGACTACCTCGCTTGCAGTATCCAGTCCTTTTAACTGCTTTAGTATACGGACCAGGTGTTCGAGGTGGATAGGTTTGCTGATAAAATCGTCCATGCCAGCGAGGGTGCACTGGTTGCGGTCGTGCAGTGTTACGCTTGCTGTCATGGCTACAATTACTGGGCGCGAGTCATCTTCGTCATCCCAAATAATCCTGCGGGTTGTTTCAAGCCCATCCATTTCAGGCATGTAGACGTCCATAAAAATAACGTCGTAGTCTTTTTCTTTAAGCGCCTTTAGTACCAGTTTGCCGTTGGAAACAATATCCGGAGTATACCCCAGCCGCCTGAAAAATAGTCGCGCAAGTTCCTGGTTGATTGCGTCGTCTTCTGCGATGAGGATGTTAAGTGGGTGTGTTTGGCCTAACTGTGGATCAAAGATGAGGTAATCACTTTTCTGCTCTTTGGCACTTTTCCAACTTAGTGATGACTGTAATACCTTTTTAAGTCGTGCTTCCTTGATTGGCTTTTCGAGCAAGGCAGCCGGCTTAATTTGTTTGGGGGATGGGGAAAAGTTGCGCGTTGAAATAAGGATGAGCGGGCTGTCTTGATACTGAGCCTGCAGAGTGCGCCCCAATTTGCGGGCATCGAGTTCTGGTAGTTGATTGTCCAGTAAAATGGCATCGTACGGTGCAGTGTTTTTGCCTGCATTTTTGTCTGCCCGTGTAAGTGCCTCTACCGCCGAGGCCACAAAATCTGCCCGGATACCCCAGCGTTTAAACAGGTGTGAAAGCCGATTGCACCGGGGCTCACTACAGCTGACAACCAGAATGCGTTGACCGGCCATAATACTGGGCGTGCGCGTTGCTGGCATAATCAGGTCGGATCGTTGCTGCTCACCGGCTTCTATGGTGAAATAAAACTCAGATCCTTTGCCCGGAATGCTGTCGACGCCAATAGCGCCATCCATCATCTGGATGAGTCGTTTGCAGATGGTCAGGCCGAGTCCGGTCCCTCCGTACCTGCGGGTGGTAGAACTATCTACCTGGGTAAAGGAGTCGAAAATGGTAGCAACGCGCGCCGGTGGAATGCCTACGCCAGTGTCGTGTACGCTGAACCGAAGCGAGTAGGGGGCTGAAACGTCTTTGGGATATTTTTCTATGGCAACCTGAAGCGTGATTTCTCCAGCTTCGGTGAACTTGACAGCATTGTCCAGGAGGTTGATCAAAACCTGGCGCAACCGGGTGGCATCGCTGGATATGATATGGGGTACGCTTGGATGGATGAAATAGGCCAGGTCCAATTCTTTCTGGGCTGCAGTGTGGCACACCGCGTCCAGAGACTCCTCTATACAGGTATGCAGGGTAAACGGGTGTTTGTCGATTTTAACTTTGCCGGCTTCGATTTTAGAGAAGTCGAGTATGTCGTTGATAATTGCCAGCAGGCTGTTGCCGCTGTTTCTGATTGTATTGACAAACTCATACTGCTCCGCATCCAGTTCGGTATCAAGCAGCAAACTGGTAAAGCCAATAACCCCGTTCATGGGGGTACGGATTTCGTGGCTCATTGTGGCGAGGAATTCGCTTTTTGCAGTTGCTGCCTGCTCCGCGCTCTCTTTTGCGCGCTGTAGCTCCCGTTCTTTTTGCTTGAGTGACGTGATGTCGTGCAACATGAGCAACCGGCCGAGGTGATCCCCTTTGGCTCCAGTGATGGGTTTGCTCGATACCCGGTAACAGGTCTCTACATCGTTTTTGAGCAGAATTATGTCTTCGGGGATAGCACCGTGATCTGCAAGTTCATTCAGCGGATAAAGGCAAGCTTCAGAAAGCTCTTCGCCAATCAATTCTTTTTTTGGTAATTCCAGCAATGCAGCCGCAGAAGGATTTAAGTCAACGACACACTCATTGGTATCAAGGACGACAACCGGATCATCTACACAATCAAAGACCGTGGCCCTCGCGACGGGGGCGAGGTTGAACAGCTTATACCTGAAAATGCCCCAGGCAAACAATACGGCAGAAGCTGACATCGACAGGGGGGTAATGTCAATTTCTAGCTGGAAAAAGAGGTAGGTAATATTGGCGGTGAAAGGGATCAGAGCACCAAAAATCATGATGCCGCCCTGGTTTCTGTAAATGCGACTTTTGCCAAAAACAGCACGGATGATTACAATAGAGCCGATTAGAATGGCGAGGTAGCTATACAGGGTGTGGACCCAAAACCAGCCGTGTAAATCACGGGTAAAGATGTAATAATCATTAGTAACTTCGACCATGCTTGGCTGGCCGAACATAATACCGTGCTGCTGATTCGTGATCGCTAAAACTGAGGTGGTAGCGGGTATGATACAGGCTACCAATATGTGTTTCCAGGTAAGCCATTTGTTGCGCCGGGTAAAAGACAGCGCAAAAAAGAACCAGTTAATGCTGGAAAATGCAATCGGCAGGTATATGATGTTGTTGATCCTTGTTCTTGCCTCGATGGCCTCCCCAAGGCTATGATCCACCGCAGAAAGCAGGCACCACAGGAAAACAAGTGAACTGCCAATGATAAAAAATGGTACGGTAGGGAAATGTCTCCTAGGCCACGCATACAGCATCAGGGGCAACGTGCTAAAGGCGCCAACTAGAAAAATATATCCGCTATTGAGGAGGGAAGAGTCCATGGATTGTGTGAGTCGTATCGCATGATAATGAACTGCCGCGTGCACAAATTATCTGCAGGATACAGGTCAGCGCGCGCAAGGGGATACCAGTAGAGGTGTTGGGGCGTTTGCCAGAGAAGATATGCAGCAAACACACGTACAACGGAACAGGCAGGTATGCGTACGGAATATACGTGTTTAGCACTATAGCAGGAGAGACATTTGGCGCATATACTTGTAGGCAAGTTGGAGGGGATTTACATTGGTTCTGTAGTGGGAAAACGCGTGGCATTATAACAAACTGGGATAGGCAACGTGATAAATAAATCTTTGCTGGAAGAGCTTTACAGGCACATGGATTGGGCAGACGCCACGGTGTGGAAAAAGGTGTATGGGAATGAAGCAGCAATCGCAGATGACAACGTCAAGGCGTTGCTGTTTCACGTCCATTACGCGCAATACGCCTATTTGCAGCAATGGAATGGGTTGCCTTTTGAGCGGCTAAAACCAGATGATTTTGTGTCTTTGGATGCAATTTATGCGTGGATGCGCCCACACTACAAAATGCTACATGGATTTTTAGCCAACGCAGATGAAACGGGGTTGCCCGGCCCAATGTCGTTGCCCTGGTCTAAATACTATGGCCGGCAACTCGGCATCGAGCCGGCTGATACAACGCTTGGGGAAACCATGCTACACCTCAGTTGCCACGGCATACACCACCGCGCGCAATTAAATACACTGCTACGGAAGCTTGGTACAGAGCCCCCGCTGATCGATTATATAGCCTGGCTCTGGCACGGCCGGCCCCTGGCTGTGTGGGAGAATGGGGCTGCGGCAAACTAGCTTCCTTTTTTCGATGTGCGTTGCTTCTTTGCTTCTTGCTGCCTCATTTCTTGCCGGCGCATGGGCATGGTGTCGATTAATGCAAAAAGGTCCTGTAATGAAGTAGCACGGGTCCGGTCGAGTTTTACCCCGCCATCTTTACCGATAAGCACAACCCTGAACGCGGCAGCATCAGCATTGTAATCAGCTTGCAATTGCGCTGCGGCTTGTGCAGGAATGTTTGTTTTACCCGTAGTTGCTTTTCCCTCGAAAATACGAATGAGGACCATGTGGCGGTCTTCGAAGCCGGCGGTATCTGCTTCAATGGATGCCAGGAGCGCTTTCACGTTCTTTGTTGCTGGGTCATCAGCAAAAATCAAAACCACGCGATGCTGCCACCGGTACTGTTTCATGGTAAAGTGCTGGTCTTGCTGGGCAAAGGAGGTTATGGGTGTCAGCATGAGGAGCAGGGCAATCAAACGAGTTGTCAGAGAGGCGCGCATGATGACAATGGCCAGTGGTCTGTTTGCGTTGTAGGATTCAAGTCAAATAAGCTTCTCTGTTCAATAGCCCCCAGCGGCAAATTTGTTGCCTGAGTCAGAATGTATAGGTGCGGCATTGCTGCCGCCTTTTCATGCCTGATAACTCAAATGTGGCACAACCATGAAAAAGACCATGCTGTTTTTACTGGTGGTTGCAGGGCTTGTGTTATTCCCTGGCAACGCTAAAGGCCAACAGATTGCGTCCAATCAATTAACCGATTACAGCGGCTATTACTGGCTGGAAGAAGTGATTTCTTCGCTCGATATGGTAAGCCGCTGGCAAGAAGGCCGGCGTGGATTGGAGCGCGAATCCGTATATGGCATCGTGTATCGCGTCCGCAATAATAACAACTATGCGCACCTCATTGGCAAAGTAACACCGTCGCAGTTTGATGTGCTGTATGATATCAGGCAGGACTACATCCGCATTTACGGGCTCCTGGGAGATCGCCGGCTTTCCAGTGCTGATATCCGCTCGATGTTAGCCGGATTCAATTTCGATAGCCGCATCAAGTACTTGCTTGGGATTCGTAATCAGCTTCGCGTCAGCCCTGGCTATGAATACATGCGCCCGCCAGATGACATTGAATCCAGAATCTACACACCCGGTGGTATACCTATTTCGCCATCATTACGCAAACAAATAGGTTGGTAGAAGTTCGCTGCCGGCAAAAAATTGGGTTTGGTCAGAATATGTGTTAAATCGCACAATCCGACCCCGTTACTGCGGCGCAGAAACAGTAACAAAATGATCTTCATGCACGCTCACCTGACCTCCAGAGGTTAAACCATGTCTTAAAGCCGTTTGGCGTACCGCATTTGCACTGCAGGGGACCAGTTAGTGGGATGCGTCTGTCGCGCCAGACAACCAAAGTAGCGTATGAAGCAGCAGCCTGTAGGTTGCACCGTATTTCTGTCAACCATTAATCCATGGTGAACAAGATGAAATAGGGGAAAGGAGGTCCAACTGGACCTCCTTTCTGCTTTCTCATGGCGTTGAATGGCTGACTCAAATTGGGCGAGGTACAATCGAAAGAAGACCGCACGTATTGTCACATGTCTTCAACATCGGTCAGGCGAAGATACTGCGTCATGTCGGCTGCGGCTTTTGAATGCACCGGGATTTTGCTAGCTTACACCGACCATGCCAACTATCGCTAGCGCTATGTCCAGGTTTATCATCATCTTTATCCTGTTTTTCTTAGCAAGCAGTTGCAAAAGCCAGGTGCCGGCCGACGTAAAAGCGGTAATAGACACAGTGCTGGATCACGCAGAATCAGCATCTATGTATAGAAACGGGGTGGACTGGCCAGCATTACGGGGAGAAGTATACAGCCTTGCAGCTGAAGCAGATTCGATTCCCGACCTTGGGCCAGCGATCCAACACATGCTAACAACCCTGGGTGATGAGCACGGCAGGTTTCTCTACAACTACCAGCACATCGCGTTTTACAATGGCCCCGAAAAGCCCCATCTCAAAGGGATAGATGTGGACATGTACAACCAAATCCAACTTGGGCAGACCTACGCTTTTGGGGCCGACCTGATCGCGCCTGGTGTTGGGTATGTACGCATTGTGGGCATGCCAATGGGCGACAATACGCAGATGTCACAAGACATTCAGGACGCTGTTTGTGCGCAAGTGGCAAAAGGAGCGGAAGACTGGGTTGTGGATCTGCGCTATAACGGTGGCGGTAACATGTTTCCAATGGTTGAAGGCCTGGCTGCCATTATCGGCGACGGACACGTTGGGGGAGCTGTTGGGTTGACTCCGGAAGAAAACGTGACCTGGCACGTAGTAGATGGAGATTTTTACTATGCCGATCAGTCTGTACAGTTGGAAAATGCCTGTAGGTACGAGAGGCTGCCGAAAGTAGCTGTGTTGACGAGCATGTATACGGCGAGCTCAGGCGAGGTTGTTGCCGTTGTATTCAAAGGACGCGAGAAAACGCGGTTCTTTGGCGAGCCGACGCATGGACTAACCACGGTGAACGATTGGACACCAATCGATAGTTTGTCAGTACTTATGCTGTCTGTTAGCACATACCAGAGCCGAGACGGCGTTGTGCACAAATCGTACGTTGAAGCTGATGAGCACATCCCATACCACCCGAATCCGCTATCAGATGATGATGAGGGTGTAAAGGCTGCGTTGGACTGGTTAAAAACAGACAAGTGAATGGGCATCAACGCATTTTGTTGAGGAGCTTATGGATTTGTTAAATACACCTGAACGATCAGCAGCCCATCAGCCGGCGCCTGGCATTTATGTGTTGCCCATTGTGCAGGCAACAACGGCTACCTTTTCCGACCTGTACATTCGAGATACGGCCCTTTTCTTTATTGAAAACGGAAGCAAGCGGGTCATGCACGCGGGTGGCAGTGAGCTTATTGGAGAAACGGGCGATGTGATGGTTTTTCCATCTGACGCTGTTGTTATGATCGAAAACCGTACCTGGTCTGGCGCCGATTATCGCGCTGTTGGGATTACCTTCGACAAGACACTTGTTGCACAAATTTTTGAACATGCCGCGCCCGGACGAACTACGCAGCCTGTGCAAGTGGTTTCGCCAACTCCAGGCGAAACAGATCATATGTTAAACACCGTCCGGAATACAACGACGGATGCGACATTGCCGACGCCAATTGTGACGCATCGCTTTCTCGAGTTGCTTGTCTGGATCAAAGCAATGGGTGTAAACCTGACGGCTCCGGTTGATGATAGTCCGCTGGGGCAGGTCCGGGCGTTACTCGAAACAGACCTGACCCATCCCTGGCGTTCAAAAGAAGTGGCAGATCACTTTGCGATGAGTGAGGCCACAATGCGGCGCTGGCTGGCGCAAACAGGGGATAGCTTCTCCAAAATCCTGATTAACTCCCGCCTCGAACGCGGACTGAGTTTGCTGCAAACCACGGCAGCGTCCATTTCGGAAATAGCGCTGAACTGTGGCTTCAAAACCCCCTCACATTTCTCCGATTCGTTTAAAATGCGCTTTGGCATTCCTCCGAAATCCATTCGGGACGCAAAAAGTTGATCGAAATCCGAAAGGAGTTGCAAGAATCTCGGAAGTGCCGGCAGGTAAGAAGTGGTATTATGAATCTGTTCTTGTTTTACAAATGGAATGGATTTGAAAAATGTCGAATAAACGCTTTGTTGTTTGCCTGCTCCTTGCCGGCCTTTTTACGACCACAGTAACCGCGCAGGACTTTACGCTGTCCAGCAACGACATCTCGGAAGGCCAACAACTGGCTGCTGCCCAAGTCTTCCAGGGATTTGGGTGTGAAGGAGAGAACATCTCACCACAACTATCCTGGTCGAATGCGCCGGCAGGGACCAAAAGTTTTGTTGTTACCGCTTATGACCCGGATGCACCCACTGGATCTGGCTGGTGGCATTGGAACGTGGTTAATATTCCGGCAGACGTCATGTCGCTGGACGCTGGTGCAGGGGGCAAAAATGGGATGCCTGAAGGCGCCTCTCAGTTGCGCAACGATTACGGCACGCCCGGATTTGGCGGCGCGTGCCCACCACCAGGCGAAGTTCATCGGTACCAGTTTACCGTTTATGCCCTGGGTACGATGTTAGAGTTGCCGCCACAGCCAAGCAATGCGCTGGCCGGCTTCATGACCCGCGCCAACGCATTGGCTAGCGCCAGCATCACAGCCGTCTATACACGATAGGGGGCCCCCATACCTGGCAGCAAACATATAAATCCCGTAAAATTTATGTGTTTGCTGTTACAGGATGCGCGTCTAAAGTTTTGCGTATCTCTAGCATTCAGCGAAAACGAAAAGAGAGGAAGGACCGGGCGTCCGCAGCCGGCGGCTGGGATCAACTGCGTTTTCATAGTGTTTTTTTAACAAACACCTTCACCGAGTTATGTGTCCAGGATGCAGTGCTTTAGATGGGCATTCTGCATCCTCGGTAGTAGCCTTGTTTACAATGCCAGTCTTTAATAGACTATAGTATGTCCTTGTATCCGGTCACTTTTAGAGCTGAGGATATGACAGCACACCGATGTCTATTGGGTTTTATCTTCTCTGTGATTTTTGCGCCCTCTGCGTTTGGACAAGTGTGTCACCTTCCCGTTGAGGCTATTACGCGACCATTCAGTGCACCTGGGTACGTGGAATTATTCGCTCCACGAGTTGGAGTAAACACGCCCAAGTATGATACTGCTGCAAACATCACGTTGCCTGATGACTTCGTTTGCAACGCAGTTGAACGAATCGGTGCTAAAAGCAGTGCCTTGGGGGGGATGGCTGGCTATGTACAGCCGGCTGCAATGCAAGCTTTGCTTCGTATGGAGTTCGCGACCTGGGAAAATGAAGCCTGGCAGCCTGCCTTTGCTGAGCAACACGTGTACAATGAAAATGGGGAATTATCAAATACCATATTTCAGGGATGGATTGGTAATTCCTGGCTCAACAACTCGCAAGTGGTGTTTGAATATGATGCGCGCGGGTTAAATCTTTCTAAGATTTGGCAAGAAGCGGAGGGCGAATCCTGGCGTAGTTACCGCCGTCAAGTCAACACGTGGAATGTATTGGGTGAACTTACTGAAACTGTACGTGAGGACTGGCTAGATGGGAATTGGATAGCAAGCCGCAGGGATTTAATGTCTTATGAGAATGGTTTATTGGTTGAGGAAGTCCTGCAGAGCCTGGTTGATATGCGTTGGCAAAGTGCTTTCAGATATACGCAGGCATACGACGGGCAGGGGCGCCAGGTATATTCTCAGTCTGAATATTACGATGATTTAGCATCGAAATGGGTCGCTAATGGGCGCGGCGCTGTGGATTATGGCGATACTTATACTGAATTTAGCTCCCAATTATGGGATTCGGATGCGCGAGACTGGTTCACATACAGCCGAGCGTACGTTGAACTCAATGTTCGAGGAAATCCTGTGTTGGACACCCGGTCTTGGAGAGATTTGAAATCAGCATGGATATTTGTAGAACGGGTCGTTTACACGTACAACGATGCCGGCTTAACTTCTGAGCGCCTGGTCCAGCGATTTAGGGATGCAGAATGGCAAAATCATGGCCTTTATGAAAGTACGTATGATATTGACGGCAATCTGATAAGTCAGTCCTGGAGCAGTTGGGATAGTGACGAAAACGTCTGGCGTCGCAGCTCGAGGCGGACGTATACCTACCAGTCCGCAGCTATCGAAAATGGTGCTGTGCAGTCGCTTGTTTCAGTAGCGTTGTACCCGCAGCCAGCGCGCAATTATGTCTTGTTTGATGTTACCCTGGGAAAAGAGCCTACACAACTTGTTGTTGCGGTGTACGATATGCTTGGGCGAGAAGTCGCCCGACTACGCGATGACCCTCAGGCAGTGGGCAGGCTGCAAATAGACTGGCAACCCGGGCAGCTTGCTGCGGGGATATATCTAGTCCGTGTTCAGGCCGGCCAACATGTTGAGACAAAAAAGCTGGTGCTGGCGAATTAGGCAGCGAGACGTCTAAGCGATGAGATTTTGATTTTGCTATAACACAGGCGCGGGTACCCGCTTGAGGATAAATTTGCGGGCTTGCTCTACCTCATTTAACACCAGTTCTTCGCCATTTAATTCATACGTGTACAGCCCACTCGGATAAGCGCGAACAAGATAGGTTGTCGACCAGAGTCCGCAGCCAGCTTCATTGCAGCCCACATCGATCTGGACCGTCTTGTCGCCCATCAGGGTGTAGGTGCCGCCACAGGCATTGCACATTTCATTTCCAGCAACCTGGCCGGACACCAAAAAACTGATGGTAAAATCGCCGGCGTTTGGGCGCTCGGTTTGCGTATCAGGGGCGCTTGTTTCTGTGATGGTCCATGTTGTGCCTGCCAACGCAGTACTGGCCGGCGGGTTGTCGACGGATGTACATCCTGCAAAGCATAAGGCAGCCAGGCATGCTGCAAAGCAGAGAAAGCAGAGTACTGTGCGTGTGGTTTTGTAGGGTAACATGGCCAGGTAGTTTGTGTGGAGGGTTCGTTGAATAGACAACGGTAGTATCACTTTATTCCACAAGACATCAGGCCGGCACCAACTTCGTAAAACAATTTCCTGCACGGTCCGTCTTACTCAACGACATATCTACAGGACCTTGTAAAAACAAGGCCTTCAAAATGGTGGATATACGCCATTACACCTGTGTGCAAAATACGCTAGCATGATATTTCATTTCATGCCGCCACTTTGAAATTGCGTAAGTGTAGAGCGCCAAGAGCATTCACATCTGTGCTCCGCTTGCCAGACTAAATTAGGATTATGAGACAAAGAGTACTGGTTGTGTTTGCAGTCATGATGAGCCTGACTGCCATTGGTGTATTTGGTCAAGCCAAGCCCATGAAATGGGGTAAGATCCCGATCGAAGACCTGCAAATGACTTCTTATGCAGCGGATTCCAATGCCAACGCTGTCATACTTGGTGAGTACGGTGAGATAACCGTTGACCAAACGGGACAGCTGAGTTACAATTATCATCTTCGCGTCAAGCTCTTGTCTGAGGCTGCATATGATGAATGGGGCACGTATCGGTTGTTCTATTTTAAAGGGAAATACGGCCAGCGTATTCGTAATGTTGAAGGCCAAACATTTGTATTGGATGCGAATGGCAAACCGAAGCGGCACAAGCTTGGCAAGAAGTCGGTTTTTAAAGAAAAACTGGACGATGATTACGAGCAATTGAACTTTACACTGCCGGCACTGGCGCCTGGCGCTGTTGTTGAATATCGGTACAAAATGATATCCGACTCCCCAATATTTCTACCTGATTGGGATTTCCAGCATAGTGAACCCACCCGCTGGTCAGAGATTCGCACCGATCTGTCGGACTTCTTCCAGTACGTGCGCGTAACAACAGTCTATAACTTCGCGATTGAAGAGCAGGATAAAAACATATCGCCAGGTGCCAACTCGATGGTCCATCGCTGGGCGATGAAAGATGTGCCGGCGCTTCGCGAGGAGCCTTTTGTTACTACGATCGAAGATCACAGACTGAAAATGGAATTTCAGCTGGCGCGATATTATACCAATGCCGGCATGACCAACTACATGAAAAGCTGGGGTGCACTTGCGGATGAGTTGCGTGCCAACTCGTATTATGGTCCTGCGTTCAAGCCTTCAAAAAATGTCCGTCGGAAAGCGGAAGAAATTACAGCTGGCATTACAAATCCCAAAGCCAAATTGCAGTCCATCTATGATTACGTGCAAACGAATCACACGTGGAATGGCAACTACAGCTATGTGCCGGAACGAGCACCCGCCGATGTCTTGAAATCAGACCGGGCGTCAAACGCAGAGCAAGCGTTGCTTATGGTTGCGCTGCTACGCGCCGTAAATATCAAAGCCAATCCCGTACTGATCAGTACGCGGGGCCATGGCCGCGTGAAAAAAGAGTATCCACTGCTCACCCAGTTTAACTACCTGATTGCCCAGGCGGATGCCGGTGGCTACCTGTATTTCCTGGATGCGACCGAAGAAAATAGTCCGTTTGATGCCCTCCCTGAACGGGCATTAAACAGTGCCGGCTGGATGGTAGCTGAAAACAGAGACGAATGGATCCCCGTGAAATCCAACTTGAAATACATGCAGCTGAATGCACTGGAAGGGAAAATGAATCCGGACGGCTCTGTTAACTTTGATTTGAGTAGCTCTAATGGGGGATACCGCGCGCTCGAGCTTCGCAATGCCCTGGAGGGAAGTGATCAAAGTGAGTTTGTGTTGGAAAATATCATCGAAAAAACGGGTGAGTTTGAACTCAGTGACATCGCAATTGCAAACACCGACAGCCTCAGCAAACCCTTAAATGTTGATGTCGGGGTGAAAATCAATAACTATGGTATGGTTGCCGGCGATTTTATTTACTTCAATCCCCACGCAGTAAGTACATGGGAAGAGAATCCGCTAAAGCTCCCCCAACGTACCTTCCCGGTTGATTTCAGCTTCCCGCGCGACTATGTGTATTCCTTCCGCATGGAAATACCGGAAGGCTACACCGTGCATGAGCAACCTGGTAACGTGAACTACCGATTGCCCCTGAAAGGCGGTGCATTTAGAAGAACCTGTATCACCGAAGGCAGCACCCTTGTTGTACAATCCCGTCTGACGTTGACCAATGCTACCTATTCACCCAAGGTATATGCTGAGTTGCAAGAAATGTATGACCGCATTGTGGCAGCTGAGGCAGATCAGGTTGTGCTCAAGAAAGTGGCACCCGGCACAGGGGACGAATAACCCATCTCTGCCAGCGTAAATCGTGCCTTGTAAGGTCATCTACTGATATAGATTATTCTTGATCACTCCATGAGAAAACTATTCTTTTGTCTGGTAGCCTTGAGCCTGACGGCTGTGCAGACGTATGCACAGGAAGTACCGGCGGGTATCGACGATTCGTTTAGCATAACATCGATGAACCCAATGATGTTATTGAGTCAGGCAGACGCTGTTATTCGACTGGACAACCAGCAGTTTGAAGTAAAGCGTAGGGGGAAAGCGGTATGGCGAGTGCACCGCGTTGTCACCATTTTTAATAAGGAAGGACGGGACCACGGCTTTATCGGCTATGGCTACGACAAATTCCGAAAACCAAAAAAACTGGCTGCGCAAATCAGGAATGCGGAGGGCAAGGTCATCCGCAAGCTGAAGAAGGATGAAATTGAGGATTACAGCGCGATTGCGAATTTCTCCCTGTACGATGATAGCCGCGTGCGTATCGCCCGGTTGGAGCACAGCACGTATCCCTATACGGTTGAATACTGGTACGAGATGGAATTTAATGGGTACATTTCCTGGCCCTCCTGGGACCCCGAAGGCCTGGGGGCATCGGTTGAACATTCCCGGTTTGAAGTGGAAGCGCCGGCAGACATCAATGTACGCTACCGCTCGGAAGGCACAGACATCGAACCCATCATCATAGACGGTGGCAAGACAAAAACGTACCGGTGGGAAGTAACTGCCTTGCGAAAGGAGACAGAAGATTTACTGGCGGCCCTGTCCATGGAGATTGTACCAGAATCCCAGGGAATCAGCGTGAAGATGGCGCCCGAAACTTTTGAGATCGAAGGGTCCGTGGGCGACTTTAAAAGTTGGGAGTCGTTTGGCTCCTGGTATTACAACCTGAATGCCGGCAGAGCTGTGTTGCCGGGGGTAAAAGAAGCTGAAGTGCGCAGGTTAGTCAACGGTATAACAGACACGGAAGAACGGGCAAAACGCATTTACGACTACTTCCAATCCTCTACACGGTATGTGAGCGTGCAGTTGGGTATTGGCGGCTGGCAGACCTTTGACGCATCGTACGTCGCTGAGCGGGGCTATGGCGATTGCAAAGCACTGACCAACTACCTCATGGCATTACTTGATGCTGCCGGCATCGCTTCGCAGCCGGCGCTGATTCAAAACAGCCGGCGGGGGAGTGACGTCGAGAAAGACTTCCCCAACAACGAATTCAACCATGTGATTCTGATGGTGCCTACGCCGGCAGACACGCTATGGCTGGAGGCCACCTCGCAGGTGATTCCTTTTGGTCGGATTGGCGCCGGCAACGAAGACCGGTACGCGCTTGCTGTGTCTGCTACCGGCGGTGAACTCGTGCGCACGCCGGCCTCCGCAGCTGCCGAGAATGCACAGGTCCGCCATGCCACGGTAACGCTTGATGAAGCCGGCAACGCTACCGGCGCAGTGAGCTTTACGTACAAAGGCAACCAGCAGCACCGCGTTACGCATACGCTTGTGAATGCATCGAGCCGCGATCAGATGGCGTGGTTACATGACATGCTGGACATTCCAAGCTTCAAAGTGGTCAGTGCTGACTTTAGCCAGGTGGAAGCTCGCTCACTAACTTCTAGCATTACAACAGACCTTGAGTTGCCTCGTTATGCTGCCCGAACCGGGTCTCGGATCTTTCTAACAACCAATTTGCTGGAGCGACACACCTATGTACCGCCAGACGACGAGCACCGCTCTACGCCGGTAAAGCTGTCTTATGCTTATCGGGATGAAGATGTGGTGACGTACAGCCTGCCCGCTGGCTACGCCATAGAAGCCATGCCGGAAGACTTGCTGCTGGAAACGTCATTTGCCCGCTATAGCGCCACGCACGAAGTAGATGGGAACACCCTCGTGTTCAAACGCATGCTGGAATTCACAGAGAAGGAAATAGATGCGTCGCTGTTCAACACCTACCGGGATTTCCTCATCGACGTAGCCAAATCCGGCCGCGCCCAGGTGGTGCTAGCGAAGCAGTAGGTCAGGTGTGGGCTTGACAGCAGGGACGTGAGAACAAACCTCGGTAAACGCAAAAGTCCGAACACAGCTTGACCTGTTTTCGGCTTTTGCGCAATGGCAATCTATTGCCTTGTACTGCTCGCGCAGAGATGTTTGATAAAGTAACCCAAGGACCAACCCTGTCTCACTTTACTAAACGGCTTAGGGGATAAGGTAAAGACTCCACCATTTCAATGTGCCATGATCCGCATTTGCCTTGTCTTTAATGGTAAGCTTCCAGGTGCCTTTTGCATTTTTTCCGGCAAAGGCAGAAAGAGGAGATACAGGTTTGAAATAGCCCGTGTAGGGTGGCTTACCTGCAGTGATGGCCTTTGCTGCACTATCACCAAATACAGTGCCTTGAATGCCGCCGGCGCTCCTGCCAGTACTGGAATGTTCAAACAACTTAACAGTTTGTCCATCTGGATGCTGGAGGTTAATTTCCAGATCACTTGTGTAGGGGTGCGATACATCCATGCGGACCAGGACGTCCGAGGTTGTCAAATTATCCTCTACTTGGGCAGTATATGTTTGTGTCGTATTGTCCTGAATCTCATTTCCAGTACCTGCCTCTCCGGCTACCGTTACAGCCCCGTTTTTTAGGCAAAAAATAACGAGATCCTCATTATGAAACTCCCCGATCTTTTGGGAGTCAGGTCCGATATCCCAGTTGTGAAAGGCATTGTCTTCTGAGCCGGTTTGAAATAAACGCCCTTTCAACCGTGCAACAAAGTTGTTCTTTTTGTTATTAGCCGTGACATTCAGATAGTTTACGCCATTCGACAAATTGAGTTGTTGGAGCACAGGGGGTTTGGCAGGGTTGCCGCCGATCTTGTGTGGGATGTGGTCTGCAGTGACAACTCTGCTGCCATTGAGGTCGACTTTTACGTCGTCGTCAACATCTGTAAATTTAATAAAAACATCCCCATCTGCTTTGTTGACAAAGTAGTCTGTATAGTCAGTGCCAGGTGCGGCAGACAGTGGGTTTGTTATTACACGCGTATGGTCAAGAAAAACCGTATGCGAAATGCCACCTATCCGAGTGATATCCCACTTCTCTAAAGAGAAACCATTACACGTTAAGCTGCCTTTCAACTGGGCCCATCCTGGGCCGTTGTGCGCTACAACCCGAACGGTGTTGTTTTCATTGGCTTTCCAATTTGAATCACTTGAAAGCTCATAGAGGAAAGGCGAGGTATCCGTTGAAGAATTCCCGTGACGCCAGACTTCAACACCATTCAATTCTACAACAATAAGGTCGTCAATTTTTGTGAAGGCAATCGTTGCCTTTTGTGGAGTGCTGCTCATTTTTTTCTTTGATTTAATGTTAATGAAATACATATGACGGCATCTGACTTTCCGTAGTTGGATGGGCGGAAATCGGAACCGAAGTGGTCTTGCCATTAGAACATCAAAACGAAAAAAAATGGCTCACCCGGGTGAAAAAAATTCTAGAGAAGGCAAGGGGATCATCGCTGAAAAATACACTGCTCAATATTGGGCTTGTTGCGTGAAATTGACTGAGGATCGAGCGTCAATGCCCTTTAAAGGGCGTTTTGTAGTCGCGTACCATGGGACCTGGATGAGCTTGCTAACATTGTTTTTGTCAGTTTTTAGCATTGAAAATTTGCTATGACTTGATGATCAAGGTATAGAGTTGTAGATTACCTGTATCATCCAGGTATAAATCAATTGCCATGCTAACACGTGAACTTGCCGGCGCCTCCGCCAAACCCCTTATTCTCTCGATTCTTGCTGACGGGGAGAGCTACGGATATGCGATTTTACAGCGCATCGAAAAACTCTCGTCCGGTGAATTGTCCTGGGACGATGGGACGCTTTATCCGGTACTTCATCGCCTTGAAAATCAGGGTCTCCTCATTTCCACATGGCGCAAGGCTGAGGATAGCCGCCGCCGAAGGAAATACTACAACATCACAGAAAAAGGTTTGCAAGCACTGGATCGCGAAAAGAATCAGTGGCTACGCGTTGATGCCGTTTTTGCCCAATTGTGGGGATTACAACCTCGTCTAACCTGATCTACTATGTCATTTGATCTGGAAAACTCCATTGCCGCCTGGCGCCGAGCTTATGAGGTTAATACGGCATTTTCTGACGAAGATGTCGAAGAGCTTGAGGGCAGTCTGCGAGATAGAATAGAGTCGCTCGTGAATCTGGGCAAAACAGAGAAGGATGCTTTTGGGATTGCTATAAAGCGTATCGGTTCTTCAAGTTCTTCGGAAAAAGAATACAAAAAAGTGTATTGGGGTAAGCTCAAACGCCAGCACAAACTCACCGATGAACTTAAATGGAGGGTTTCTATGCTGAAAAACTATATCAAAGTGGCCCTGCGAGCGCTACAACGTCAAAAAGGCTACAGCTTCTTGAATATCAGTGGTCTCTCAGTTGGCCTTGCGTGTGCATTTCTGCTTGTATTCTGGATCCAGGACGAACTGAGCTATGACCGTTTTCATGAAAACGGTGACCAGATCTACCGCGTCATGCGACACGCGCGTTTTAGTAATCAGGTATATACTGCAAACGACATCCCGTTGAAAGTCGCCCACGTGCTAGCGGATGAGTATCCCGAGGTGGAAAGCACGGTCCTTATGACCAGGCCTGAATACCTGTTGTTTAAACGGGGAGAACTGATGGCGAACGAAAATGGCCGGCATGCAGGGCCACAGTTCTTCGAAATGTTCTCTTGGGATCTAATCCGCGGAGAACCATCGCAGGTTCTAAAGGATCCATTGTCGATTGTCATTTCAGCATCTCTCGCAGAGAAATACTTTGGCAGTGATTGGGTAGAACGAGGAGACATTATCGGTAAGACCATTCATGTAGATAATCGGCAAGATTTTACCGTGACTGGTGTTTTTGATGACATTCCACTGAATTCGTCAACGCGTTTTGACTTTGTCCTTCCTATAGAGGACTACATTCGCCGTAGTAGCGGCCTCGATGCGTGGGATAACAGCAGTCTGCGACTTTTTATACAGCTGCGAGAAGAAACCAATGTGGCAGCCTTGGGCCAGAAGATTATTCGCATCCAGGATGATCATCTGGATCACAGTCAATTTCGAAGCGAGTTATTCCTGCAGTCCTACGAAGACCAGCATCTATATTCGAATTATGAAAACGGTGTACTCAGTGTTAGCCGCGTCGAATACAATATTCGCATTTTCGGTATTGTCGCTTTTATGGTTGTCCTGATTGCGTGCATCAATTTCATGAATTTGTCTACGGCGAGATCAGTAAACCGGTCGAAAGAAATTGGAGTCCGTAAGGCAATCGGCGCAGAAAGACGAGCGCTGATATGGCAATTTATGGGAGAGTCTATGCTCCTGGTTTTTGCAGGTGTCCTGCTTGCAATGGTGCTCGTCTTGGTTGCTCTGCCAGCATTTAATGGATTGACAGAGAAGAGTATAGATATTTCAGATCTTAGAGGGAGCACATTGCTTCTCTTTGCCGGGATCGGGACGTTAACGGCACTCATCGCCGGTACTTATCCAGCGCTATACCTTTCCTCATTCAGTGCTGTAAATATTTTGCGGGGCACATTCCGTCTCACCGGCGGCAGTGCACAATTACGAAAAGGCCTCGTCGTTTTTCAATTCTCAATGTCCATTTTACTGATAGTCGGCACGGTTACCATTTATCAACAAATCCGCTACATCAATTCAAAGCATTTAGGACTAGACCGGGAAAATATTGTTTATACGTATATGGAAGAGGGGATAGGTAAGCAGTTCAGCACTGTGAAAGAAGAACTGCTGCAGCGACCTGGAATTGTCTCCGTCACATCCGCCAGTGAAAATCCGCTAGAAGTGCGATCCAATACCCACAATTTCTCCTGGCCGGGTAAAGATCCAGATAGTGAAATTCCAGTCCATGTTATCTCAGCGAGTTTAGACTTCCTCGAGGTAATGAAGATGGAGCTTGTTACCGGGCGAGATTTTGATCCGGATTACGGTATGGAATCGACTAAATTTATCGTGAACGAGGAAGCGGTCCGGGCAATGGGGGATGATGATCCGATAGGCAAACAAATAAGCCTTTGGGGTGAAATGGGGGAAATCGTTGGTGTTGTCAAAGATTTTCATATGGCGTCTCTCTATGCCGAGATTAAACCAACAGTGATTCAGCATAGAACGGCCAGGTGGTTATTCCTCAGAACGGAGGCAGGACGTACACCGGAGGCAATAGCTGGTCTCAAAGAGGTTTACGACCAATTTGGTGCTGCGTACCCGCTTGAGTATCAATTCCTCGATGACAGTTTTCGTCAGGCCTATCATGGTGAATTGGTAATAGGTAAATTGGCCGGCTATTTCAGTGGATTTGCGTTGTTTATTGCCAGTCTGGGCCTGTTTGGCCTGGTTTCGTTTGTGGCTCAACAGCGCACGAGGGAGATGGGTATTAGAAAAGTTTTAGGTGCCACTATTTCCAATTTATCCCTCTTGTTATCAAAAGATTTTATGAAGCTCGTGCTGATAGCATTTATGATAACGGCACCGCTGGCGTATTTCGTCATGAACTACTGGCTTGAGAATAACTTTGCCTACCGAACAGAGCTAGGCCCTGGCGTTTTCATGATAACTGGAGGACTTGCATTGTTGATAGCACTTGCCACTGTGAGCTACCAGGCAATCAGAACTGCATTAATGAACCCCGTAAAAAGTTTGCGCTATGAATAAGGGTGATTGTGATTGGTCGCATATGGGAAAGAAGATAATACTATAGCAGCAAGAAAAGGGGCATGCAAACACTGGATCACGAAAAGCAACAGTGGCTGCGTGTGGATGCTGTTTTCGCGTAATTATGGGACCTACAGCCTCACTTAACCTGATGCCACTATGACGTTTGATCTGGAAAAATCCATTGCCGCCTGGCGGCGTTCCTATGAGGTGAACCCGGCGTTTTCCAATGACGACCTCGAAGAGCTTGAGAACAGTCTGCGCGACCGTGTCGAAGACGCCAAAGGAAAAGGCATTTCCGAGAAAAAAGCATTCTATATGGCGATCGAGCGTATAGGGTCAATGGGTTCAGCAGAGCAGGAGTACAAAAAAGTGTACTGGGGCAAAGTGCAGCGAGAAAACCGGTTGAAAGATGAGTTGCTCCTCAAAATGGCCTTGATAAAAAGCTATGTGAAGGTTGCCTTTCGCAACTTGCACCGAAACCTTGCCTATTCAGTCATCAACGTGTTGGGCCTTGCTGTTGGTATGGCCTCCTGCTTGCTCATTGGCCTGTACGTGGGTGACGAACTGAGTTACGATGAATTCCATGCTGCTGCCGAGCGCATCCAGGTCATGGGGGTAGGGCACAGGCACTTCGGGCGCAGCATGGCTACACCCTATCCGCTTGCGTCTGTAGTGGAAGAAAATGTGCCTGCAGTTGACCGTGCTGTGAGAACTTTAGGGCGTGGAGAAATCGTTGTACGTCGACCCGACCATGCAATGACTGCCAAGCGCCACCTCCTTCTGGTTGACCAACCTTTTTTCGAAGTCTTCGACTTTGCCCTGATTCGGGGGCATCAGGAGACAGCACTTGATGCGCCGGACGCTGCTGTTATAACCCAGTCGATGGCACGTGACTTTTTTGGCGATGAGGATCCGATGGGCAAAGTGATCGAGGTAGAGTTTGGTGATGTGGCACACACACTCGTTGTGCGCGGTCTTACAGAAGACGTGCCCCGGCAGTCCACGATTCAATTCGACATCCTGGTCCCGCTCAGCCTGTTGAACGCTGCACAGCGCGATCCAGAAGGGTGGGGTAAGCGGATGTTCATGACCTACGCGCTCCTGAACCAGCCTATGCTGCCCGACACGCTGGCCGCGCAAGTGCAGCGCGCAGCTGGAGCTATATTAAGCAATACGGACCGGCAGCCGCCTGCCTTCTTTTCGATGCCGCTCACCCAGCTCTACCTCTCAGATCAGTACAATGCCATGGGGTTTCGAGGGCAGCAGCGTTATCTATACATCTTTGGCGCTGTTGCACTGTTCATCTTGTTGATTGCCGCAATAAACTACGTGAATCTGGTTACGGCCCAGGCGCAGCGGCGCGCCAGGGAGGTAGGTGTGCGAAAGACAATGGGGGGGGGACGAGGGCAACTGGCCTTTCAGTTCCTCAGTGAGTCACTGCTGCTGGTTGTTGCCGCCCTGGTACTGGCTCTGGGGTTGACGGCGTTACTGCTCCCGCTTTTCAATGCAAGCTTTGGGACGGTATTGACGCTCCTTGGTGGAAGGTATGGATTGCTCCTTGCCGGCTTGGCCTTGGCCATGCTACTGGCCGGCGTTACAGCGGGTGCATACCCTGCTTTTGTGCTCTCTCGATACCAGCCCATTGGTGTGTTACGCGGTACTCTTGCTGCGACTACAGGGGGCGGCGGTTGGCTCCGGCGTGGGCTTGTTGTGCTCCAGTTTTCGCTCTCAACTGCAATCATTGTGGGCACAATGGTAGTGTATCAGCAACTGGACTTCATGCAAATGAAAAATTTAGGTTTTGATGGGGAACAGGTTGTTGTTGTTCAACTCCCTCAATCAGATCTGACGGCCAGTCCGGTTACCGTGAGAGCGCAATTGCTCCAGCATCCGGCTGTGGAGCATGTGTCCCTGTCTAATGTATTGCCGGCCCATGCGGGTTTACTGGTTGGTATGCCTCCCGATGAGGTCTCGCCGGAAGCCAATACCCATCAAGAAATCTTTTCGTGGGTGCCCGTGCATACCGACTCTGCATTTGTAGAAACGCTTGGATTACAGCTTGTCGCCGGACGCTCGTTTGGCAGCCCTGCCGGAGCTCAGGCAGAGGTGCTGATCAATGAGTTAGCCGCTCGTCAGTTGGGCTGGTTACCTGGCGAGGCGATTGACAAACCGTTTTGGCTTGAAAGTGGGGGCGAAGGCGTTGTTGTTGGTGTGGTAAAGAATTTTCACCACACGTCGCTACGTGAGGAAATCATGCCGGTTGTTATTACCCTGGGCGATGAATATAGGCGGGAGTTGGTCGCCATAAAATTGGCTGCGAAGGATATTACAGCAGGTATGGATCATGTGCGCGAGGTGCTGGGCACCCTGATGCCCAATACGGCCCTGGATTACCAGTTTATCGATGATGCGTTTGATGCAATGTATCGGAGTGAAAAGCGGCTCAGTCAGATTTTTACCGCTTTTGCCGGTATTGCCATTTTTATCTCATGCCTTGGCCTGCTAGGACTCGCGGCCTACGCGGCCCAGAGACGGACAAAAGAAATCGGTATTCGGAAGGTGATGGGGGCTTCGCTGATGAACATCATCAGTTTGCTTTCTAAAGAGTTCGCGGCGCTCCTGGCCGTTGCACTCATGATAGGGATGCCCGTGGCATACTGGGCCATGCATCGATGGCTCGAAGACTTCGCTTTTCGTACCTCTATGAGTGGATGGACGTTTGTCGTTACTGCACTGCTCGTACTCTTGATTGCCGGGGGCAGCGTGAGCATAAACGCTATTCGTGCAGCAAGTACCAATCCGACCGATGCGCTGCGTTGTGATTAGGTTATACGGTTGCTAAGTGCAACGGGGAGTATAAAACGCAAAAAAGCTCGAAAGCAGCGAACTGCTTTCGAGCTTACTTTTGCGGTCCGGACGAGACTCGAACTCGCGACCTCCTGCGTGACAGGCAGGCATTCTAACCGACTGAACTACCGGACCCCCTTAACGGGTTTGAGAGCGCTTATACTGTAGCATTCTCAATGAGATCCGCATGATACGCCAGTAATTTTATCTGATCAATATTTTTTTGATGAAAAGACGTTGAAGCTGCTGTTTTATACGATTTTTTTCTGCCGACCTTACAGCATCAGGTAGTCGGCGCAACATGGCCCTGTAGCGCCCCACAAGTCCAGAATAATTAAATTATTACCGACAAAGCTTCGTTTTTGCTATTGTTTGCACAGATCTTGAAATTTTTTATTGCAGAAAGCGCAACACTTGTTTAGATTAATGAAGATATATCCGACCTCAGCACAGCCCCTGAACAGGATTCGGATGTTACTCAGATGACTTGAAAGCTTGCAATGCTGGTGTGTTAGACCACCATCCGGATTCAATAGCCGGCCCAGCCGCTTTGGATCAGGCTCCAGCCCTCATGGCGCCAAAACCAGC